>JAECRW010000157.1 GCA_016294985.1 Candidatus Sifarchaeum marinoarchaea
TTGAAAAAACATGAAAAACTATCTAAAAAATCTCCTGACTATCACTCCTAAACTACCACGCTTGATATTCATCTTTCTCATGTTTTCGCGTAACCAAATCGGCAGGAATCGGTAATATAAGCGGTTCATGTAGCGTTCATCCATAAAGCAGATAATGCCCCGATCTGTTAATGACCGTATAACTCTACCCGCTGCTTGCGCAGCCCGCATAATAGCAGGAATAGTATATCCGTAGAGTCTACCTTTTTTTGGAAATACTTGGTCATAGTATTGGATTTCTAATTTGGTTCTTACATTCCACTGTGAGAAGGGAACACCTACGATGCATACTGATGACATCGCCCGATCCGGAAAGTCTTGACCTTCTGAGTTACGTCCTCCCATTACGCCCAATAACACTGCTCCTCCTAAATTGCCATGTGTCTTGAATTCTCGTATCATCTTATCGTTAAGATAGGTTGGCATGTTTCCTTGTTCAACAAAAAGAAATTTTCCAAGTTCATCCACTTTTTTTGCTAATGGAGTCTCAAATAATCTTAAAATATCATAAGATGCGCAAAAGACACCCGTATTCCCATCCGTATTTTTTATAACCTCTGTTATCCTATCGACATACGCTTTTTGCATTCCTGGGGACATTTTTCTGCCACCGCCTTTAGTATGAAGTTTCGGTGTACAAAGTACTAGAAAATTAGCTTTGTTGTATGGCGAACTGAAAGCCTCGCAAAGCGGTGTATTCAGCCCAACGACCTCTGCATAAGCATTTAGGGGCTGCATTGTCCCTGACATCGCAATTGATCCGTATACACGGTCGAATATAGGCTTTGTTATGGGCCTTGGATCGAAAGCTATAATCTCCAAAAGATATGTTTCTTTGGAAGGGAGTTTTTGCTTGCTCAAAATTGCTTCAAAGACGGGATCGGTAGCTGCCTTCTCTAACGATCTTAGGAATTTGCCGACCCTATATAGCGATGAACGCGCAACACTATCCTTATTTGCGCGATATTCTCTTATTTTTTCTCCCCATGTGATTATTTGCTCAATTAAAAAATCAATTGTTTGCTTGTCAAGGTTCGTACAGAGGGCAACATGGCTTTGGTAGGTTCCCTTATCTTTTCTGTAAGTTATTTTGATCTCTTTATTCCCTCTTAATCCCCTCGACTGTGCATATTCAATTGTTTTTACATAGATGTCTGACAAGAAGTCATAAATCATTTGAGGTGCATTAAGAGGTGCTATGCGATGGAAAGTTTTAGTTTCATCAAGGGCGTTTTCTATGCTTGAAAGCTTAAGGTTTTTGGATACAATGGACTTGGCGATAGTTGGTAGGTTATGGGCCTCGTCTAAAACAATGAAACAATTTGTTAGCTCGATGAATCTCTCAATGATATGATATCTAAGGAGAGGATTGAATATATATTGATACGATAAAGTGATAACATCCATATGCGGTAATAGTTTCTTTTGCAGTTCAAACGGGCATAGTCCGTACATTTTTGAAAATTTGTAGAGATCTTGACTATTCATTGGACATGAATTGAGTTCATGTAGCAAGGGTTCTATATCGAAACTTTGTGTTCTTCTAAAAAAAGGACATCTCTTCTTAACAGCATTGCAAGTATCGTTTATGACCTCAGCGTCAAGATTTCGTATATTCGACTTTATACACATCACATGCTTGCCACCTATTGAGATACCCTTAATTGACTGGCTTCTTTTGGTAACAATAGCTCTTAGTTCTTCAATTACTCGGGTCATTTGTGCGTGGGTTCTGCAGACATATAACAATTTCAAATTATGCTTAATAGTTTCAGCAAGAACTCCAGCTAATATGCCCAGCGTTTTTCCGATACCAGTTGGCGCTTCTATAATGGCATTAGATCCGTTAGTAATGGTTTTGTTCGAGAGTAAAATTAGTTTATCTTGCTGCGGTCTTAGCATTTGATATGGAAAATATGTTAATAGAAATTGATAAGCGGTGGTAATTTCAATACACTCCTTAACCCTCTGAATAGTCATATACTATCAGCTGGAGTTCGCTTATAAAGCGGAAATAAGCCATATGATCACAAAAAGTCAAGATAAGTGTCTACCAAAAGGAGTTATTGAGTATAAAACTCAAAAATCTCAATTTGCTGATTTTAAAATTCTTATTAAACTTGAATTTTTTTATAAATGAAGTTAATCTAATGATATTAGAGATTTTGAGATGTGAGATAACACCTGGATCCCTCCTAAGTATTGTCTCAAGATCTCGCCCTCTCATTTTTTCAGTTTAAATAGTTAGTAGATGAGTTTACAAATTTTCAATACACTGAAGATGGTATTAGTTAAACTCAGCATTCTATATCTAATCCACCACGCATATTGGATATTTTTATTGGAGAAATTAAGAGAAAATTGAATATGGAAAAAGTTTATTATAACAACTTCATATTCTATAGATGTTCTGCCTATGTCTTCTTAATGGACTGTTCGATCTTTATATACGAAATTAGGACTAATAATAATAGCTTACATTAATACTATCATTATAATGAAGTTGTTAAATGCTCTGAGGAATTGGGGTGGCAGTAGAACTCAAAGTAACAGATGTTATTCCTGAGCCACTAAGAAACGTGTTTCCATTTGAAAAATTTAACAAAATGCAATCAGCTGTTTTTGATATTATATTCAATACTGATGAGCATGTAGTTGTAGCGGCTCCTACAGCTTCTGGAAAAACCGTTATTGGCGAACTTGCCATTTTAAGAACCTTATTAAACCACCAAAATACCTCTCATGAAAAAGTAGTGTATATTGCGCCATATAAAGCCTTAAGTTACGAGAAGCTAGAGGAATGGACCAATATATTCACTCCTTTGGATTTGGACGTGTATGTAACGACAGGTGAAATCGAAATTGTGCCGAGAAAGGCAATCAATGCTCATATAATCATATCAACGCCTGAGAAAGTTGATAGTGCCAGCCGAAAATATAAAAGCTCTGCCTACGAGTTCATTAATCACATAAGCACGGTAATCATTGATGAGGTGCACCTGTTAGATTCTCCTGAGCGAGGAGGAGCATTAGAAGTCTTAATCTCGCGCTTAAAAAGAATTAATGCAAATGTTCGAATAGTAGCTTTGAGTGCAACAATGAAGAATGTCGATGATGTAGCAGCATGGATCGGTGCGAATGAATCAGGTACTTTTGTTTTTGATAATTCTTTCAGGCCAATAAAACTGCAGGCTAAGGTCTGTGGCTACAAATCTGATAAGAAGAGCAGATGGAACAACAAACATATAAAAACTCAGTTGTCATACGATTTAATTGTACCACACATTGATGCTGGTGGTCAAGCATTAGTTTTCGTTTCCAGTAGACGTGGTACCGTAGATACTGCACAAAAATTATTGCAAATATTTTCAGAAAGCGAAAACATGCTTTTAGGAACTAAAGAGACTGAATTACTGGGAGAACGATCAAAAGACATTGTGAATGATGCTCTACGTGCATGCTTTGTAGAAGGGATTGCGTTTCACCACGCAGGTTTATCTCGAAATGATCGAGCAATGGTAGAAAACGCTTTTAAGAATCGTCTTTTGAAGGTGCTTGCTTCCACTTCAACACTTGCATGGGGGGTAAACTTGCCCGCTCGCGTAGTTGTCGTTCAGGACACAACTGTTTATGATCCTTTAAAGGGTAAAAAGGAAATAAGTCCTTTAGATTTGTTACAAATGCTTGGAAGGGCAGGTAGACCACAATTTGACGACGTAGGATATGGTATAATTATCACGGAAGAAAGAAACGTAAAATACTACCGCGAACTATTGCTGGGCAAAGAAATAGAATCAAGATTAACTGAAACATTAGAAGAACATTTTAATGCAGAAATTAGCCTGGGCTTTATTAAAAACAAGGATGAGGTAAATGCTTGGTTAAAAAACACATTCTTGTATAGGTCTCAGAAGGATGAACAACAAATCCAAAAAATAATGGAGACTGCTGAAAAGTGTATTGCTCGGCTTAGTAAAGACGGCCTTATCAGT
>JAECRW010000158.1 GCA_016294985.1 Candidatus Sifarchaeum marinoarchaea
GATTAGAATAAAACTTTTAGTATATATAGTTTCGATTAACAATTAAGAAACGAACTATAGGAGGTTCATAAAAATGAAAGGTGACCTTAAAAAGTTTAAGAATAAGCAAATAGAAATAATTTTGCAAAATGTCTTCGATAGAAATCGCATTCAAGGAAAGATGGTAGCACTTGAAGGCTTCGGTCTAGAACTTGTGGACGCGAAGGGAAGACCTAATTATGTTGTTTATACTAGTATTGCCGCAGTTAAAGAATTATAATTTTGATGCCTTTTCCTTAATTGAAGTCTTGATCTGTAGGCATATTTGAGAATGAATGAACCTCAGCATTACACCAGTAACTATTTCTTAAAAAATTGAACTTATTCTCCCTTCACACTTTTCAGCAGTTGTTCACGGATATCTTCAGGAATAGGATCAAGTTCGATGATCATTTTTGCCTGAGTTTCAAAAATGTTTGCTATTTTCTTATATGCAGGGAGTTCTACCGTACTATAATAAATTCTTGAACCCTCAATATCTAGATCTTCTAGATGATCAATAATTTCTTCAATTTTCTTCTTTGTGAATTTTTCTCTAGTGGCGTCTCCTTCGATGACTACGATACCATCTGCCCCAAGTCCAAAAGCATAACTAATGTGTTTTAAACTGAGAAGTGCAGTTGATGGGACACGAATAGCTCTAATTTCGAATGGATAACTCTGACGGTCCTGACCAACGAAATCCAACCCCGTGTAACCGATTGTCTTATCTACAAAAGTTATAATTCGCGTCTCATCAGGTTCTTTTTCTTGAAGCAATCCCTTTAATGTAGCGATAATTTGTTTATCAGTGAAATTCTTGAAACTAATAGCATCTTCTAGGCATTCAGAAATACAGACTCCGCATTCGTCACACAAAAATGGATTAACTTTCGCTCCTTCATCAATTCTTTCTATAGCGTTTGAAGGACATATTTCTATGCAGTTACCACATCTATTGCATTTAGCAAGATCAATTTCTGCTTTTTCCGGGCTTGTACTAATATAACCCTTAGATAGGAAAGAGGAAACTCGTGCGGCTGAACCCAAAGCATCGGATACAGTGTCTCTAACATCTTTTGGACCGATTGCACAGCCACATGCAAATATACCAGTTTGAAGTGAGTCAACCGGATTGAGTTTTGGATGTCTCTCCTGAATGAATGAATCTCCCCCTAAAGGGATTTTCATCATGCCTGCAATTTTTTCAAGGCCTTCAGTAGGAACCATTGGAGTTGCTAAAGCTACTAAATCAAACGGCTCTTCAAATACATTTTGAGTAAGCGTATCTTCTGCTCTGATCATGACCCTGCCATTCTTTCTCTGCCAGACTTCAGAAACTTTACCTCGGATAAATCTAACGCCCTCTTCTTCGGCTCTCCAATAAAGTTCTTCATAACCTCGCCCAGTAGCCCTAATGTCTGTGTAAAAGACCCACACATCAAGTCCTTCGTAGTATTCCTTTAATAGAGTGGCTTGTTTAATCGAGTACATACAGCATATGCGGCTGCAGTACGGAATATACCTATTCTTATCTCTAGAGCCTGCACATAAAAGAATAGCAATCTTCTTTGCTGTTTTTCCGTCACTAAGTCGTTTTACATGACCTTTTGTTGGCCCAAAGAGTGATGTTAGCCTCTCTAGTTGTAGCATCGTTATTACATCAGAATAAGTCCCATATCCATATTCTTCGATTTTACGAGCGTCGTATGCGTCGTATCCAGTAGCAACAACTATACTACCTACTCTAAGATCTAGGATTTGCCCCTTGTCATCTAAATTTATACAATCTGCTGGGCAGATTTTTTCACAAATTCGACAAATTCCATATTTATGATAAAGGCAATGATTTTCGTCGATTGTGAAAATAAAAGGCACCGCCTGCGGAAACGGGATATACGCAGCACTTCGCTTAGACAATAATTCTTCTTCAAATTCATTTAAACACTTAATAGGACAAATTACAGCACAGTCCCCACAGCCTGTACATTTTTCAAGATCCACGCCACGTGGCTTAACAAAAATCTTAACATCATAATTTCCTGGGCGGCCCTCAATTTCTCGTACTTCCGAATATGTTAAAAGTGTGACATTTTCGTTTCTTTCAACTTCGGCCATTCGTGGAGTAAGAATACATTGAGCACAATCAAGGGTTGGAAAAACCTTAGTTAGTTTTGCCATGTTGCCTCCAATGCTTGACTGTCTCTCTACTAAAAAGACTTTGAATCCTATATTTCCTAATTCTAACGCTGCCATCATGCCAGCGATTCCACCACCAATGACCAGAACGTTACTTGAAGTTGGTTCTATTATAACTTCCAAAGGTTCGAGTTCAAGGCTTCTCTCATAGCCCCCTCTTAGTAGACTTATGGCTTTCTTTGTGGCTTCTTCACTCATTTGTGGTCCATGAACCCACGAACACTGTTCTCTGATGTTTACAAATTCTAGCAGATAAGGATTCAATCCAGCTCGTTCGAGCATGCTTTGAAAGGTTATTAGATGTAATCGTGGACTGCAAGATGCAATAATGACCCTATTTAGCTTCATTTCCTTTATAGTGTCAGTTATCAATTCTTGAGAAGGTTTTGAACATGAAAATGGATTGCTCTGCGCAGTTACAACATATTTCCATGTGTTGGCTGCTTTGCTTACTTCTTCTACATCAACAACGTTCGAAATATTTCCTCCACATTGACAGACAAAAATTCCTATTCTGTGTTCAGGGATATCAACACTTTCTGAGGAGGCATCCAACATTATTCACCAAGTATTCATTAAGTGATTTTAACTACAGATCTCAAAAAGGCATTGAAATTGGCACATAATTGTTTTGAACCAAATCATTTGTGTTGTTATTTTGAGGCATAACATACTCTAATCTTTTAACTTTTCGGTTTAAAAATAATTAAACGTCTGAAATCTCTGAACAAAGTTTTCTAAAATTAAAAAAGTATATATCTGATGAATCGAAGTAAAAGGAAGTTTGCGGAAATTAAGGTGTAATAAGTATCCCACAAGGGATGTGAAATTTGAAAATGACTAAAGTTTTAGGGATGATGGGTGATTTTGCGGTTGCAGAGGCAGCAAAACTCTGTGATCCTGACGTAGTTGCAGCCTTTCCAATTACTCCTCAAACAATTATTGTCGAGCGTCTATCAGAGTTTGTAGCAGATGGAGAGCTCGATTGTGAATATATAACCGTTGAATCTGAACATTCTGCTATGTCTGCATGCTATGGAGCATCTTCAACGGGTGCAAGAGTATATACTGCAACAGCGTCTCAAGGAGTAGCACTAATGTGTGAAATCTTGTATCTAGTTGCATCAGCCAGGTTTCCGGTTGTAATGACAGTTGTAAATCGTGCGCTTTCAGGACCAATTAGCATTTGGTGTGACCATAATGATGCAATGTTAGCACGGGATTCTGGATGGATTCAATGGTTTGTAGAAGATTGCCAAGAGGCTTACGATAGTACAATTCAAGCTTTTAAGGTCGGCGAAGACAAACGTGTTTCTCTTCCAGTAATGGTTAGTTTGGATGGGTTTATCTTAAGCCATTCTATAGAGCCTGTAGAAATCATTGAGCCTACCGACAAAAAAACAATTGATGGATTCTTACCTAGACGTGATCCACTTTATCGACTTGATGTGGATGAGCCGATAGCCGTGGGTACGTGCGCGTTCCCTGAGTACTATATGGACTTCAAGAAAGCTCAAAACGAAGCGATGCGTAATGCAAAAGACGTTATGAAAGAAGTGATTGAAGAATTCGGTGACAGATGGGGACGCTACTATCCCATTATTGAGTCTTATCAAATGGATGATGCAGAAGTAGCTCTTGTGACTATGGGTTCTTTCACTGGAACTGCAAAAACTACTGTTGATGAAATGCGAGAAGAGGGAGAGAGGGTTGGACTTGTAAAATTACGCTGTTTCAGACCATTTCCTATAGAAGAAATGCGTATTGCATTAAGAGACA
>JAECRW010000159.1 GCA_016294985.1 Candidatus Sifarchaeum marinoarchaea
CAATTGGGTCAGTATGGACAATACAATTTATTTCAAACATTAGTTATTATGGGAGCTTTCTTAACCCATCAGTGCCAATTTTATCACTGAAATTCTTTCTTAGATTTTATATTGCTATGATTGGCTTATCTCATATTATATTGAGCATAGGGGTTCTTTTGCTGATTTTATTTTATAAGTTGACTCCAAGAAATAGAGTTGAAGTTAGAAAACTACTTGCTATTTTGTTGTTTGCAGTTATCATTTTCTATACTTTCTACGCCTTTCTAACTAATGGCTTCACCTTTACAATAAAGCACTTATTGTTGCTTCTCATCTGCATTATATTAATGCTGCTTATCTACTTACTGCCACAATTCAAAGAATCCCCGTTTACGCTTGATATAAATATAATTTTTAGCGCTGTCTGGCTTATCTTGTTTTTCTGGCTGACTCTTGGTCCACGTGCGATCCTTTTTGCTATTTTTCCCATGAGTCATGCTTTAGATATTTTACGATTCATGCTTTACGCCTCAATCCCTGTTTCGTTACTTGGCGCCCGTATGCTCCTCTTCTTGATAGAATTTCTTAAAGAATCCTATCACGAAATTTCATCACCAAATAAGTTGGCATTATCCTTATTGATTTCTCTTATCTCCTTTTCTTTTTTTGTCCCCTTTATTCAACCGAGATATGGACAAGGAGGAATGTTATATGTTGAAGACATCTTCCAAAAGAATCAAGAGATTCCACAACCACTTATAACGTATTTGAGTGACTCTGAGGCTTATGGGCGTATTCTTTCTATAAACAGCCCATCTTGGATTTATTCTCTTCCATACTATACTGACAAGTCCTTAGTAGATGGTTGGTTTCCGCAGGCTCGGTTTCTCTACCCTTTTAATGAGTTGAGTAGTTACACCATTAATGACCTCAGCCCATCGGAACAATGGGTGTGGGAATACTTAATCGATAACGCTTCACTTTACGGGATTAAATGGGTTCTTATCGGTGCTGAAGAAAAACTCCAATTGGTTCAACACGCCCAATTTCATCTAGCGTTACAAACAGATTCCCTCTACCTCTATGAAGCAAATTTTGCTATATCTTTCATAGAAGTTGAAAAAGGGCATGCCGAAATAGTTTATGAACGCCCGCGCCCTAACACGATTGTAATGCGTGTAACTGATGCCACTCAAAACCTAGAACTCCTAGTTAAAGAAGTTTATTTTCCATATTGGCATGTAGAGGGTAAAAACTATGTAGAAGTGAAAAAGAGTGAAATTGGCTTTATTTTATTATCTGTTAATTCAGGCAATTCATTTGTAATTAATTTAATCTATGAATATCCGTATTGGCAGCGAACTGGTCCAATAATTGTTTCTATATTCGCGGTCTTGATTTGTTGTACTGTTTATTTCAAATCTGAGCCTCTTAAACAAATTCAAATCCGTCTTAAAAAATTTTTAAGTCAAGAGTGATATAAGAACGGAGAACAAACAATGAAATTCGATGGAGCGATTTTTCTTGGTTTTCTTTGTTGATTTTCATATTCATTCGAAATACTCTGGCGGTACTTCAAAAAAAATGGATTTAGAACATCTAGCTCGTTACGGACCTGTCAAAGGATTAAACTTGATTGGGACAGGAGATATAACTCATCCGGATTGGTTTACTGAATTAAAAGAAAAATTGACTTCGATTGAAGACAGCAATCTGTTTTCCTTTAACAATATGCGTTTTATTTTGACAGGAGAAGTCAATACCGTGTTTGAATATGAAGGAACAAGTAAACAGATCCACCACCATTTTCTTGTCCCTAATTTTGAAGTTGCTTCGCAATTAAATGATGAACTGTCGAGGTTTGGTGAATTATCTTCCGATGGACGACCTAATCTTAGAATGACCCCTGCCAAACTAATAGAAATTATGAAAGAAATCGATAGGGAAATTGAATGCATTCCAGCACATATTTGGACGTCTTATTTCTCTGTTTTAGGAGCACGTGGCTTTAATTGCCTTAAAGATTGTTATCAAGAAAAAATACATGAAATTCATGCACTTGAAACAGGACTTTCTTCAGATTTGGTGATGAATTGGAGGGTTTCGGAGTTAGAAAAATATTTATTTGTAAGTAACAGCGATTGTCATTCTCCTTGGCCCTGGCGTATTGGACGAGAGGCAAACGTTTTTAATATAGAAGAACTTACATACTCCAATTTAATTGAGGCTATAAGTAAAAAAGATACTAAGAAATTCCCTATGACAATAGAAGTTGATCCCGCTTACGGTAAGTACCATTTTGATGGCCATAGGAAAAATCGTATCTATTACAAAGATGGAGTAAAACTTGAGCACGAGAAGGGTATTAGAATGCATCCTGAATTTGCTATAGATCGTAGTAATTGCTTATGCCCAATATGCAAAAAACCCTTTACAATAGGAGTTCTTCATCGAGTAGAAGAACTTACAGATCGAGAAGAGGGATACAAACCGGAAACTGCACAAGATTTCAAGACACTTATTCCACTTTCAGAAATTATTGCAGCAGCAAAAGGTATTGCTTCAATTTATGCGAAAGGTGTATGGTTAGAATATGAAAAATTAGTCAATGCATTCGACAATGAATTGGAGGTTCTGTTGAACATTTCAAATGATGAATTGTCTAAAGTTACCACAACAGAAATTGCAGAGACAATTTTAAAAGTTCGGCAAGGCCAAATTCATGTAGATCCTGGATATGATGGAGAATATGGTCGATTGATGCTTGAAGGAATGCTAGATACAAATGACGTCATTAATTACGTCCCTCCACCACAAAAACCCGAAAAAACTCGACAAGTGCGTCTTGACGAGTTTTGAAAAAGACCAATGGCAGGAAGATAAACTTTGAGTTCTTTTGTAACCATCCAAACACTTCTAATTATTGTTCCATTACTGCTAATTTACTTATTCTTTGTTGGTGACACATTTCTGCTTCTTCTTTCACGCGTTTTTAAAACTAGATTACTTGAAGATCAATTTTGTATGCGATTTCCTCTCGTTCTCGCCTTAGGCACAGTTATAACACCTATTATTGTTTACTTTTTGAGTATCTTTCATTTACTCAACTTTTGGAGCGCTATTGTCCTCTTCGCTTTCTTTCTTATTGTTCGTATTTCACAATTGAATTTGACCTCCATAAGATTCAAAGAATTTGTTGAATCTATTTCTATTTTGAGATTGAAGAAGCAAATTCACGAGAGAATTTTCATCCTACTTTATTGGACTATTTTTGGAATGGCCTTGTTTATACGTTTATACCCACTTTTAGGGCTCTATGGTCCACCTGCTGACGACCCAAAGATGCATGTACTTCTAACTCAATTGATAGTGGAAAACCAGGGATTCCCAGATACATGGGGTATGTATGCTCCTAAAGGATATACCAATGCCCCTATTATGTATTTTCTAATGTTTCATGGAATTTGCGCTTATATCCACTTCTTAACTACAATATCTGTTGTTCAAAGTGTTTTGATTATCACTAACGTGTACAGTGCGCTCATCACTCTGGGTCTCTTTTATTTATCCAACCATCTTTTCAATAACAAAAAAATTTCACTCTTTGCAGCATTTTTTGTAGCACTTGTCAGCAATAATCCGTTGCGCTTCTTTGGTTGGGGAGGTAATGTAGGTCTTGCTACATACTTTCTTAGTCTGACAACATTAGGCGTTCTCATAAAATACTTTTTCTATAACGAAACTTATGAGTCGCATTTTGATCGGATCTTGGTCGGTGGATTATTACTCGGTGGACTCATAAGTATGCATCCTTTAGATACGATTGTTATAATTGGATGTGCTACTCCATTTTTATTATACCTCTTAGCAAAACAATGGAGTTTTCAACGTTCTCGTGATGTTTTGATACTCTGCATTCTTTCATTTTTAATCGGATTGCTCTCACTATACAAACTTCTTCTTTACCCTTCATCTCCCATGGTTCAGCAGTTCATAATTGA
>JAECRW010000160.1 GCA_016294985.1 Candidatus Sifarchaeum marinoarchaea
ATATACCTATTTTTATCAAAAATTCGCAAGCATTGGTTCCGCAAAAAATTCAATATAGCTTTACTTTTATTGGCATTTTAATTTAAATAAAAGACGTACAACTTACAATAATTTGCGATTTTTTTCGAAATGAATTCATCGGAGTTGAGAACTTCTATAGGCTGATAAAGTTTAAAAAGATAGAGCTCCTACATGCTATGAAATGTGGGAGACATGGAGAATGTCTGAGAGCAGCTATAAAGTCCGTTTATCTGCTAAATACAAGCAAGCGATCGAAGAACCAACAAAGGCAAAAAGGGCTAAAGAACTTATTGGATTCTTGAATCTGTTAGTAGAGGAAGCAAGAAGAATAAAAAAGGACAAGGATGTCTCTCAACAAGATTAAGATTTAGTTTTGAAGATGGCTCGGTGAATTAAATATCATCGAGTATGAATTATGAATCAGAAGAGTAAAGTTCAACGCTATCCGAGTAGTCGTGCAATTGCAGTTGGATAAGAGTTATTTCCTTTTCATTTGGTAGATAGGGAAAATTTCTGCATTCACCAACATATGCTTGAAAGGGTGTAGAATTCGCGTAAGGTCTGGTGCATGCAACACGTAGAGTGGAACCTGGGCAACCACTCGTCATAAAAGGCACACCAGTACTGATTATTTCTTTCAGAAGTGGTTCGGGGATCCCGAAATCGATTAGTCGTCCTTCCTTATTAAATTTCATATTTTCGAAATGTGCCTTATTCTCTTCAATAAGAAACCTTGCTAGTTGCATTCTCCGATATTGACCAATTGGTGGCTGGTTTCTATTTTCTAAAGGCGAGCCAGGTTCTGGGAAAAATGAGAAAAGATGTATGAGTACCTCAAGATCTGAAACTTGTTGAAATAGTTGAGCCATTTCGTGCTCGGTTTCACCAAGGCCTACGATTAAATGTATTCCTACATTCTTACTTCCAAAAATCTGCAATCCCTCTTGGATAACTTGCCAGTATGTTTCCCATTTATGTGGACCTCTTATTTTTTTTCCTCTAAACTTGTCAAACAATTCTGGAGTAGCTGTGTCTGTGGCTATACCTATTTTATCAACACCAGAATCTTTTAAAGCAATAAGCCAGTCCTTGGTAACAATCGTCGGTGCAATTAATGCGGAAATTAGTAAATTTGTTTCATTTTCAATTCGCTTTGCTACAACAATGGTATCCTTGAGAGCTCTTTTGTTTGTTAGCATAGAAATACAAACTCGTTCAACATGAGAACATTTTTTCAAGTTTAATCTTTGAATTATTGTATTGAGATCATGTGTAGGCCATTCTACTCTGATAAAAGATTTATCCTTATGAAGGTCGCTTTCACATTCTCTTATGAAGCTCAAGCCGCAATAAGCACATCGTGCAAAACAGCCTTCCTCATAAGTTAATAAGAGGTTAACACAAGGTAATGTGGCGTCTTTATAAAAAGATCCTGATTTTAGACCAAGTGTCATAGCTGCAGCAAGGCTCATCTGAAGGTAATCTGGTGATTCTTTTGCTGGTTTTTGCTCAAACTCTTGAGATGTCGCTTTATCCATAATAAAGCCCTCTTCGAGAAGTGCTTCATCAGATATTTTTGTTTCATTAGCAATATGCAGTGATAAAAAGGTTTATCATAAGTGTATTTAAAGCACTTCTTAAAAAGGTTAACACCAAGCTTTATAAAACTTTATACTTCTTATGACAGAACAGCGAGGCAGGAACATGGAAAAAAGTGAAGACAACAAAACCTGGCGACTGCTGGATACTGGTGTGCGTAATGGCGCTGAAAATATGGCCTTAGACGCGATATTACTTCAAGAACGAAATTCAGGTAATAGCCCCAATATCTTCAGGTTTCTGCAATTTTCACCTCCGGTCGTGTTAATTGGATTTCATCAGACGGTAAACCATGAAGTTAGAGTGGATTATTGTAAATCAAAGGACATTGATATTAACCGCCGAATAACTGGAGGCGGCGCGATTTTCTTTGATGAATCCCAACTAGGCTGGGAATTAGTGTTTAATAGCACTGATTTAGGTGTGGGAAGAAATCTTGAAGACATAACGAAAAAAGTCTGTGAAGGAGCCGTAAGAGGTCTTAAGAAATTAGGTCTAAAGGCAGAATTCAGGCCAAGAAATGACGTTGAAGTTAATGGTCGGAAAATATCAGGTACTGGAGGAGTTTTTGAAAATAATGCCTGCCTTTACCAGGGTACTCTTTTAGTAGAAACTGAAATGGAGAAGATGCTTAAAGCATTGAGAATTCCTATCGAAAAACTTTCAAAACGAGGAATAGAATCGGCAAGAGAGCGTGTGACTTGTCTGAAGGAAGAGTTAGGAGAGATAACGTCTCTCGAAAGAATTAAAACTGCCCTTCTACAAGGTTTTTCAGAAGAACTAGGCATAGAATTCAGAAAGGATTCATTAACTCCTCATGAAGAGTCTTTGCTCCAGAAGGAACTTTTAGAAAAGAGATCTGATGAATGGGTTCATCTTATAGAAGAACCTGCAAATTATAGTCAAATGCTACGCTCAATATACAAAGTTGATGGAGGTCTCTTAAGAGTACATCTACATGTAGATGCAAAAATGCGATATATTAAACAAGTCTTGATAACAGGAGATTTCTTCGTAGATCCTGCAAGAACGATTTATGACTTGGAAGCCTGGTTTAAAAGCACATCAATTGAAGACTTAAAGACGAATCTCCACGAATTTTTCGTCGAAAAACAACCTAAGTTCTTAGGTTTATCTGAAGAAGATATTTACCAAACTTTTAATGAGGCACTAGATAAATTAGAATACGCTGGCCTCAGTATAGATGAGGCAAATTCAATATTTGTCGTTAATAACTCGTTTAAGAACCTGTTAAAAAATAACGGCGTTCTTCTTTTGCCTTATTGTGCAAAACTTCCAGATTGCGAATTTAGAAACGAAGATTATTGTGCACGATGTGGAGGTTGCAGTATAGGCGATGCTTACGACATTGGTCAAGAAAAAAATTTGCGGGTTATAAGTATATGTAGTTTTGAGCATCTTGTCGAAACATTCAAGAAACTCAAAGGTGAAGGTATACAGTCTTACATTGGATGTTGTTGTGAAGCTTTTTTTGAAAAACGTCAAAAAGCCTTTCGAGAATCTGGACTGGGTGGTTTACTCATTGATATCGATTCATCGACGTGTTATGAACTCGGAAAAGAGAAAGAAGCGTATGAAGGTACCTTCGAGCATCAAACTGACCTAAAACTTGAGTTATTGAAAAAAATTATAAGGAATGTTGGAGCTCGTTAATAGTGAGACTTCCAACGGAATGTGATGTACTTGTAATTGGTGCAGGTCCTGCTGGAAGTACGACTGCTAAATATGCTGCAAAATCAGGTATAGATGTTGTTCTTATTGAGAGGCGCAAAGAGTTTGGTTTGCCTGTGCAGTGTGCTGAGCATATACCTCTCCAAGTTATTCATTTTACTGATTCAAGAAAGGAAATAATCGCACAGAAAATAAACTATATGCAGACAGTCATTCCAAACGATGAAATAACAACAACAGAATCAAAAGGATTTATCATTCATAGGGCTGTTTTTGATAAATACTTAGTCGAAAAAGCAGTTAATACCGATGTACGTATATTTACAGAAACAGAAGCATTATTTGTTCATGGAAACAAAGTTAAAATACGCCAGGCGAAGCATGAACAAACGATTACTCCAAAAATTATTGTAGATGCAAGTGGTCCAAGCTCCGTTACAGGAAAGGCTCTTGGAATGCGCAACACTTCATATATTTTCGCGAATCAATTTTTAATGCCACTAAAGGAAGAAAGGGACTTCACAGAAGTTTATTTTAGAAAATATATACCTGGAGGTTACGGTTGGGTATTTCCAAAAGTTGATGTCTGTAATGTTGGAGTTGGCGTGAATCCTGTACTTGGAGTAACTCCTAGGGTCGCATTGAAGGAATTCATTAAAGAATTAGTAGCA
>JAECRW010000161.1 GCA_016294985.1 Candidatus Sifarchaeum marinoarchaea
GCAGAACAACACTACCATCTAACCATTAAACAAGGCCTGAATCTCGCCTTCGTTTCGTTCTCCGCCCGCATAAGCGCTGTCAGTGGCATTGGCATCCTGCTGGCCATCATCGGCAAACGCAAACTGCTGGATGACATTACCTTAGAACTATGAGTTTAGATCAATAAGTCAATTCAACTCTTGTTCTCCTTGGCGAAATCGGGGACTATTTATAATGTTTTGGAAACAATTTCCTGAATCTCTTCCTATTTAGTTACTCAAAGAATTAAAAGAGATTTTGGAAATTCTACAGTTCTCTAGTTTACTATTGATAAGGTGAAGTCATTTGCAGAAAAACAGACGTAATATAGATACAGTTACAATCTTTCCTCATCTCTCTAAAATGGATGATGTCACTAATTTAGTTGCACATTATAAGATAGGTCCTTATCAAATTAAGATATATGAAAGCGCGGGTAACTACACTAGTGAAGCGCTCTATACCTACACTACTCTTGCTGAGTCATCACCCTTTGGTGAGATTATTGAATCTATCTCCAAAAACCTTTCCGGAATCGCCACTATTGAAGAAGTTAACAAAAAGAATTCCTTGGATTCCAGTTTCTATACTTTGCAGGAGTTATTAAACACCAGAAAAGTAGTAGTTAAAAACTATATTCACCAACAATATCCAGAATTTATAACCATGAAGGAAATAGATGAATTAGTAGATTTAGCTTGCTATAAACTAGTAGGAATTTATAAAATCGCCCCTTTTCTTATGGACGAGCATATTGAAGAATTTTATTTGGATTGTCCCAATACCTGTATCTATTTGGACCATAGAAAGTGGGGACGATGTAAAACATACATTGTCTTATCTGAAGATGATTTAGAACGTATAAAAACTCGACTACGCTATGAAAGTGGTCTGTTGTTAGATGAAAGCAACCCCTCCATCAAGACGGAACTTATCACCGATCGTTTTCATGTGAGAGCCTCAGTGGATATTTTCCCGTTGGCAGCGGATGGATTGCATTTAGATGTAAGAAAACTTAAGCGAAAGGCATTCACTCTACCTGAATTGATTGCAAATGGCACTTTATCTGTTGAAATAGCCACTTACTTATATTTCGCCTTGCTCCGTCGTCGAAATATCACAGTCATCGGAGAGCCCAATTCGGGCAAAACCACGCTAGTTAATGCTTTAGATCTAATTACTCCACCGGAATGGCGAAAAATCACCATTGAAGACGTAATTGAGAGCGTCCCCCAACATCATTACGATAAACATCAGGTTCGGCTTCAGGTCATCCCCTTCGAAGGCGAGAACAAGTCACGGAGTAAGAGTAAAGAAATCGTGAAATTATTACATCGTTCACCCGATTACGTCTTCTTGGGAGAAATTCAGACTAAGGAACACTCGAATGCTGTGTTTCACGCTTTAACAGCAGGTCTACACCTCATTCAAACCTGTCATGCCTCTTCCCCTGAAAACCTGATCGTCCGCTGGGTAGAACATCATGGTATCGCTCCTATCAATTTACTAACTTTGGATCTCATCATCTTTATGCGGGCTTATCACAATGAAAAACTGATCCGGAAGTTAAGACGAGTGAGTGAGGTAGAAAAACCATATGGAGCAGCTGATAAACTCCATGAGATTGATTTGCATATTAACAAAATTCAATTAACCGATGTGTTTGATCTGGATACGCAGCTCAAAAGAACAGGAAAAGAACTCTTTGATACCCCCGCAGTGAGAGATATTAGAATGGTGGAAGGACTAACCTTGAATGAATTTGTGGAAGAATTGTCAACATATATGGAAATATTCAACTATTTGGTTGAGAACAAATTATTCGAACCTGCAACAAATGTACAAATCTTTCATGCTTTACATGCTGAAAAACTCAGACAAAAACTAAACTATGACAAGATAGACTGGTCAGTACTCTGTAAACATGTTTTTGAGCAGGTACAATGAACTATCACTTCAAAGTTGAGATGATTTTTACACTAAATATAAATTAAAAGTTTAGTTGAGGAGTATACATTGTTGTCTAATCTGACTACGATCATATATAAAACATTCTCGGTACAGCCTTTCAAGTTAATCGGGAAAAAATTCTGCCCCTCTGCTCTGGTGATGCCATGCCGTTACTATGATGAACTAAATATCACCCCAGAGGATGTTTCTGCCGGATCTAAAGGCTTTGCCACCTTTATATTCCTTATTCTCACCAGTTTATACCTTATATTGAATCTACCTCCGCTACTATATTTTTCAGTTGCAATCCTTATCGCTTATATAATTCATGGGTTATTGATTCGTACTCTTCCTTTAAGATATGCTTATGAAAGGCTAACCATTGAGAAATACGCGGATTTGATCTTAAATACCATGCTCTTAGCTTTATTAGCTGGATCAACCTTTGACGCTATTCATTTCGTGGCCAAAAGTGATTTCCCCCAGGTATCACATGATTTCGAAAAGATTCTTTATCGGGTCAATAACAATGAACCACCAGAAAAACTCTTATTGGACTACGCCCAGAAACAACCTTCAACCACCCTGAGAAAACATATTGCAACTTTGTTTGCAATTAATGATTTGGATACCGCTATTGAATTGATAAAAGATTCAACACAGTTTGAGGTACGTACCGCCTACGACCGTTTCACTCTTGAGTTGGACAGCAGATTAGCTCTAGCCATAGGTCTTTCCACTTTCCTGCCTATTTTCTTAGGACTATTTCTAATTATTTATGGATTAGCTAATTCTCCCTTCATCCTGCTAACAGTACCGCTACATCTTGGCCTGTTGCATATCCTTAAAAACCAGATCTTAAGCAATAAGGTGGAGTTGGTTGGATGAAACAACTACTAACAACCGTATCAAGTCGATCAGATGAAGAATTGAGCGAAGTGGCTACTTTTCTCAGTTTTTTTGCAGATGAATTGAAACTTGGAATCTGCCCAGAACGGGCTTACACATTTGCCTTGAGCAAATACAAGGGAGCATTAAAAACTATCTTTGTGGAAGGCGTCCGTCAGTTATTTATCGGCGCTTTACCTTTAAAACAAGTCTTGAAAGGCATTGCCTCCTCACTTAATAGTTTGAATAGTCAATATCTGTTGCAATTGACCTGTAAGTTCCTAGAAAAAGATTCAGTGGAGGCTGGCAAAATCCTTATGTCAATGGTTAGAACCCTAGAGGAGAATAGCAGCCTTATCAAAAAGCGCAACCACCTATTGAGAGCAAAAAACCTTAAGACAAAGATTTTATCATTAGCCACTTCATTAGTGCTAGGCTACGTGACCGCACTGACTCCCCTATTTGCCATGCTATTCTTGCTACGTCAACAAAATCTCTTAGACCTCACCGTTAGCCTGAGTCTTAATCCCCTAAGTTTTTGGCCGGCTATCGTTAGTTTCTTTTTTATTAGCATACTAACTGCTTATCAACTCACTGAATTCACTGAAGGTGAATCATCATGGCCCATGCTCTTTCTTTCTGCCATGATCTTCATTATCACTTTTCTGCTAACCCATAGCCTCTTAAAAATCCTAATTTGGTAATTTAATCAATTTCGTAAGTTATTAACAGAGGAAACTTATCTGAATGCAAATGTGAACTACTCCACCCTGACGGATGGAGCTTCCTGCGAGTCCTCCGAACCCCTTAGGGAAACTTTCGTTTTACCTTTGGCTGTGTGTCGCAGATTATCAAGAAAATCTTGATAGCCCGTCCACTTGGCATTCTGTGATAGGTAACGTTTCATTAGCACAATACAACTGTTTTTATCCCTCTCAATCACGTTACCACAATCACATTTCATAATTCGCTTCCAAATCGGCATATCATGGAGTTTTCCACAAACATAACACTCTTGGGTCGAATATCGCTCGTCAAATTCTATTATTCTTTTACCTACTTTCTTAGCGTTGTAGGTTAGAAAATGTACGAACCTTCCCAGTGTTCCAGTATTTTGT
>JAECRW010000025.1 GCA_016294985.1 Candidatus Sifarchaeum marinoarchaea
CATAGATCATTTTTTATACGCTTAAGAAAGGAGGAATTGTCTTGCCCCGTCAACATGCATCCAAGAGAATGAGTAAGCAGATTAGTAGGTTTAAATATCCCATCAAAGAATCCCCGAAGGGCTTCCTTGAACGATTGATTGTTTTCCGCCCTATATTCTATAGCTCAAAAGTGTCATGGCTTTTCCATGTCTTGATGATTGTGGGTATAGGAGGATGTTTGGGTATGGATCTTCTCTTTGCAGTAACGGGATTTGACCATGCGGTTCTAGAACCCGCGGGGCTTGCTTTCCCGTTTCGGTTCTTCCATCGATGGACTATGTTAGCATTTATCCCTGTTTTTGCGCTCTATTACCTCTTACTAGTATCCAACCAACAGCTACGAGAAGGATTAGAACGAATTGATTTTTTCGATTTCGCAATCCTACTAGTTTTTGTAATCTATGGAACATCTTATACCTGGGATCTTGGTCTTTGGGGCACTTTTGTCAGAGACTTTGGTGTACCTGAGAATATAAGTGACTATACATTCCATATCGTCATCCCAGACTCTCCAATTCATGCCCTGTTATTCTATATCTGGGTGATCGGCTCACTACTCGGAGGAGGTCTTCTGAGGAAGGCATTAGCAAATATAATCCTTCAAATTTCACGCTTAGATGTTTTTTCATTTCTAAAAAAGAGACATTCACCCCTTACACCCGAAACGACTCCATCTCGTAGTCAATTCTATTCGAAAAATTTTGGGATTATTCGACTCGCGAATCTATACGCCTGTGGGAAGTGTGGTAACTGTAATGACGTTTGTCCAGTCTATCAATACCACGAAGACGAAGTTGTAGCGCCCCGCACACGAATTAGAGACCTTCGAAAAGTCGTTATGTCTCAAAAAAGTCTTCGAGCAAGAATTTTACGCCATCGCAAACCACCCCAGACCGTATTAGAAGAAATGAAACAGGGAGTCTTTATGGAATGCACCGCTTGCGGGCGGTGCGCAACTGTTTGTCCCAGTGGAATCGATTTACCAGATCTGTGGCTTGAAGCACGTCATTCGCTTCAAAAAAGTGAGTTAGCACCCCTTGAGACCAGTACAGCCAAAGAAGCGATTATCGAAGAAAAAAATATATACACCATGGATAATGAAGACCGGGGAATGTTTTTCGAATTCCCTGAGGAAGAACACGCCGATATCGCCTATTTCATGGGCTGTCTTACTTCATTTTCCGGAAAACTAGAGGACACAGGACAAGCAGTTGGAGATATTTTGGACACCCTAGGAGACAAATGGACAGTTTTAAAAGAAGATGAATGGTGCTGTGGTCTTCCTCTTGAACTTCTAGGATACCAAGACCACATTCTCGAATTAGCTAGACATAACGTTGAAAGTCTCGAAGCCATGAAGGTCAAAAAAGTGGTTTTCAATTGTCCAGGCTGCTACAAAACGTTTACACATCTTTATCCACAACTTTTGGGCAAGCCTTTGCCATTTGAGACCCAGCACGTTGTCGAATTGGTAACGGACGCGTTGAATCAAGGTCAGCTAAAACCGAAAGCAAAACTTGCAACAGATGAAAAATTGACTTACTATGACCCTTGTGATCTAGCACGATATATGGGAGTCTACGAAGAACCCCGTAGTTTATTGAGGCAGCTGACTACGGAATTCGTCGAGATGGAGGAAAATAAAAACTATACACGATGTTGTGGGGCAGGAGGGGGTCTCCGACTTGTGAACAACAATATGTCCCTCGAGATGTCTCCGAATGTCATTCAACTGGCCAAAAACGTCGGAGCAACCACTTTAGTGACTGCTTGTCCAGCATGTATCCAGATGCTTGGAGAAGCTGTCGCACAGAATGAAGAAAGCGGAGGAATCAAGGTTATTGATATTGTTACAATCCTTTCACAGCAGTTTGAACGAGTAGATCCACCGACTAACTCCCCGCCCTGACGAAGGATGCAATAAAAACCGTTTTGTCGATCTCTTCAAAGTTGAAAATTTGAGAAATTCCTAGAGCATGTATACTGGAATCTAATATGGGTTCAATGCCAGCTTTCAGCAGACCTAGGTCATGAGAATACACAAATCAGTCTATTGTCTTGCGAACCAATACTTTTTTAAATAGTCTGGTTATCACCACATACTACCCCGATATTTGGAAAAAAGAAGAAAAATAAAACGCGAATGTAAAAATCATAAATAGATGCGGTGACGATCGATGTTATTCCCATCAAAGATGCGAGTTGCAAAGATAACCGTGCCGAGTAAATACACAAGAAATGTGACAAAGGCACTTCAGGATTTAGGGAGCATTGAATTTATAGATATGGAACATAAAACACATGCTGCTGGCATGGAAGATCAAAGCCACAGAGAAGAAATCTTTGATTTGCTTAATAGAGTTACGGCACTTACCAATATTTTAGGACTTGATAAGGAAATAGAACCACGAAAGAAAGTGCAAGTTGATGATACAGTGCTTGAAAATGTACTTAATTTTACACGAACTTTGCTTCAGAAGACAGAAGGTGCGGGCAAAGATCTTCACAAGAAAAAAGCAAATATAGTGAAAGTTCTCGAACTTACCGAAAAACTTGGACTAGACATTTTTCAGATGGAGAGATTAGGAAAAGGAGATTATGTTACAACTATCATTGGACACGTTGATACAGAATTTACACCACAACTCAAATGGAAAATATATGAAGTGACCGATAGCCTTTGCTATTTTAACTCACATGAAGCAGATGCATACGAAAGCTTCATCGTAACAACCAGTTTGAAAAAATATTCGGATGCAATACGAAGAATTCTTAGGGTCTATGGGTTTAGGGAACTCGATATTAGTGCTATTATGGAGAAAGATGAACTCTCATTAAGTTCAGGAGACATCCAAGAATTTAAAGAAAAAGTTAAAGTATATGAGGAACAACTCTCAGAAATGAAAAAATCCTACGGACTGGAATTGCTAGCCGCAGAAGAACTCTTAATGATTGAGAAAAAGAACCTAGAGGTCGCCACATATTTTAAGGAAACGCCTAACGGTACAACTATTATGTATGGGTGGTCTCCAAAATCAAAGCAAAAGAAAATTATTAAGATAATCGATGATACTACTGCCCACAATGGTTCTGTAGAATTTACGCGTCCTAAATTCAAAGAAGAGGAGTTCCCAACGGATATAGAACATAGAGGCTTTTTTGCACCTGTTATAAATTTGGTAACAGCTTACGGTTCGCCCCTTTATACTGAATTAGATCCAACTCTTTTCATGTTCTTTACATTTCCTTTGATTTTTGGAATGATGTTTGGTGATATCGGTCATGGCGCTGTATTAGCCCTATTAAGCGTACTCGCACTAATCGCCAAACGAAAGAAAATTGTAGTTAATGAATTAATGGATTATTTCATCAGAGGCGCCGAATTGCTATTCCTATGCGGAATGTCCTCAATTTTTTGGGGATTCGTTTTCGGCTCGGTATTTGGTGACCATTTCGGCAGCGCAGCGCATCCCTTACATCCTTACACTCCCATAGGCGAGTTTTTCCAAGAGATAAACCCTATCTTTTGGTTTAGTCCAATGGGAGGCCACGAGTCGGTTCCTTTCTTCAGTTTTTACCTTCCTCCCCTGATGACTTTAATGATCTTATCATTCTTTGTTGCAGCCCTCCACATTACACTAGGATTAGTATTGAAGTTCATTCGCTCCATAAAAGAAGGTCATGTGTTAGAAGCTGTTACCGTGCCGCTTATGTTATTATGGCTCTACTGGGGCGCTCTTTATATCGTGTATAAAGTAATGCCTCGAAATGAAGAGGGACTAATAACAAGATTCAGCATCAATGTCGCGGCATTAATGACTGATCCCATGCAACTAGTCTTAGTGGTAGGTGTGCCTTTGATAATCATGATAATAGGGCTTTTTGCTGCGCATGGCGGAGAAGGTGCAATGGAAGGCATAGAATATATTTTAGCGCTTTTGTCTAATACCATCAGTTATGGTCGTATAGTTGCCCTCAACGCTGTACATGCAATCCTCTCTCTCCTCATTCTTGTGCCATTCGTCGGTTTTGGAAGCATGCTTTGGGTGGTCGGCTTTGTTTTAAATACAGTACTTGTTGGACTGCTTGAAGGACTTTTAGCGTTCATACATACCTTGAGGCTCCACTGGGTAGAATGGTTCAGCAAGTTTTATTCAGGCACTGGGAAGGAATTTAAGCCCTTTACAACAGAGCGAAAATTCACTCAGATACCTGCCTTTTCTATTCAATAATTCGCGTCCTTGGTGAATATACGTGCCTAAATTGGCTTATCTATACATGATTCCACGAATCAGAGCGTTGCTTTCATTTATGCTTTCTAAAAAAATGGTTGACCAACTAGTGGACGCAAAATCTCCCAGCGAACTTCAAAGTATCTTTTTACCAACCTATTATGGGCATTATTTAGAAGAAATTGAAGAATTTACTCCCGATGAAATCGAACTGGTCTTACGCCGACATGTTTTTGAAGTTTTCACGAGTATTTCTAAATTCGTCACAGGAGATATAGCTGAATTTTTTGATGCGCTTATCACTACATTTGAAGTCGAGAATCTGAAACGCATTCTAAGAGCCATAGATACTGGTCGCCCTGTGGATGAAATAATGCGCTATCTTGTACCACTTAGGAAACGCACCCTCGCATATTATCTTGATCTATTTGCACAAGAAACTATCAAGCAAGCAATTTCAAAGATGCCAAAGAATAAACTTCGAAAGGCTCTGGAAGCCGCATATCCTCAATATGAGCAAACAGACAAGATATTTGTCCTAGAATCCGCATTAGATCGCCAAATTTACACAACACTATGGACAAGTGCAAGCACTTGGAAAAAAAACGAATATTTCGCGACACGAGAGCGCTCTATAATTACAAACCTAGTTGGCGAAAATATAGATTTCAAAAATATCCTTATAACGTTGCGTGCTCTCTCTCTTGGACTGAATCCAAATAAGTTCATAATTCCTGTAGCCTACAGACTTAAAAATGAACTCAATAAGGCCATAAGTTCAGAAACCATGAGCGATGCGCTTGATATTTTCACTCGTTCTCCAAATTATGGCCCACTCATCGATGAGATCCAAAAAAAAGAAGGACTTGATATTCCAAGTTTAGAAATCGGATTTCAGCGTTTCCATGTAAGGAAATGCAGAATTAGACTCGCAGATTATCCTTTTCAAATAAGCCCAATCTATTGTTTTGTTTTGTTAAAATATTTTGAGATTCACGATTTAAAGATAATTATGATCGGAAAATTAGAAGGAGTCGATCCCGCAGATATTCGTAAATTATTGGTAATGTACAATTGAATAGCAAATTATATGAAGTTACTATAATGAAAGTAAAAAGAAGACATATGGAGGTGTAACAAGGTGAATAGAGTGAAAGTACTTCAAATTGCATTAATCAGCGCGGTTATAGCAGCGGTGATTGTAACAGTAACAACAGTAGTTCAGGCAATGGGCCCAACTATTGCACAAGCACCAACTACAACTGGAGCTGCAGGTATACCTAAAGAAGTAGGACTGGCAATTGGCGCTGGAATTGCAATGGGTATAACAGGCTTTGGTGTTGGAATGGGTATGGGTAATGCTAGTGCTTCTGCAATGGCAGCAATCGCAGAAAAACCAGAGGTGTTCGGAAGGACTATGGTCTATGTCGTACTTATTGAAGCAGTTGCAATCTACGCGCTAGTTGTGGCTATAATGATGATTGGTCTAATCTAACTAACAAGCCATGGTATCCCAAAAAGCCAAACTCTTTTTCTTTGTAATAAAATGGATGATAACTTCAATCTTTCATTTTTCTTACAGTTTAAGTAACTGAACATTATTGTTATTTTTCTTTTGTTTTGAGGGATACATTCTAAGAACTTCAAATACTGCCCAGGCGAGGCCCAGCATCCCTCCTATGAGAGCTCCAATCCCCGCCCAGATAATCCCATAATCCCTTCCTAAGTAATAACCCACGATAACACCAAATATAATCATTACCGGTAGACTAGTAGCTAGCAAAAGTCCTTTGGAGATTTCTCTGCCAAAACCTTTTCGAGGACGCTCACTTGACATTCTTTCTTCCTCCCACTACGATGCGAAAAGCCCTTTTACTTCTCAAAATACAATCTTTGTGTAGAAATAGAGAGCATTAATAGATAAACCTTTTCCTATGGATACTAATTGTCTTTTTCACCGTGTAAGAGCCAGAACAGTTCTTGTTTAATGTAAAAGGCGAACGGGTAGTAGATGGCTACCCCAGGATCGGCTATATGCATAGCGGCATTGAAAAACTTGCAGAATCGCGAAACTATTTTTAAAAATCTATTTAGCGGAACGGACATGAGGTATCTGTAGTCATGCCCATACTAAGGCCTATTGCATGCAGTAGAAACGTTACTTGGTTTAGAGATTCCAGATCGCAAATTATATACGAACTTACGTTGCGGAACTTGAACGAATTCTAGTCACATGCTTTGGCTTGGTCTAGCGGCTCATGAAATTGGTTTTAACATTTTTCATGTATACCTGGCGCGATAGAGAGTGGAACATGGATATACTGGAAGATATTTCAGGTAATCAAGGTGAATTTAGCAATAAATACTATTGGGGATGTTAAGAGAAACATGACACCGGTAATTGAGGAAAGGTCATAATCGTTCATTACAATTTTCCATTCCCGTAAAGTTTAAAAAAGATACGGCTTTACCGATACTCCAATTACTTTTATAGGCGTGTCTAGCTATGATAGAGGAATTTATACCTATCCTCATTTTTCAGGTATGTATAGCGTCGATGTTCGTGCTTGGCCTTGTCATCTCACGTATATTAAGTCCTCGAAACCCTGATCCAATGAAGACAACGCCTTATGAATGCGGCGAAGAATTAATTGGGAGCCCAGAAGGAAGAACACAGTTTGTAATGCAGTATTATCCTTATATCTTAATGTTTCTTATTTTCGATGTAGCCTCGATGTTTTTGTTCGCATGGGCAGCGGCCTTTAGCACATTCACCCTTGAAAACAATCTATCAATTATCATATTCATTTTAGTGCTCGTATTACTATTAGGATATGCCTTAAATTATTCCGCAAAAAAAGAGAGTTGGATATAGATGCTTGCAGTTGCAAATGCATTCGTTGGACGCTTACGCAGCGTGGTGGAAAAAATTGTAAATGTTAATCCAATTCGATATATCGTCAACTGGGGCAAACTCTACTCTCTTTGGCCAGTACACCTGACTACTGCATGTTGTTCTGTAGAATTTGGTGCAGCAAATTGTCCAAGATTTGATGTAGGTCGTATGGGAGTTGCACAATTTTTTGGATCTTTAAGGCAATGTGACCTTATCGTAATAGAAGGTACGGTTACAAAGAAAATGGCAAAACGAGTTAAAAAAATCTATTCCCAAATGGCAAGTCCTCGCTATGTTATTGCGATGGGCGCATGCGCCATCAGTGGGGGGTTATTTTACAACTCATATAACATAGTCAAAGGGGTAGATAAAATTTTGCCGGTTGATGTTTATGTACCTGGTTGCCCGCCAAGACCAGAAGCACTTGCTCATGCGGTTTTGCTGCTACAAGACAAAATACGAAAGGGGCGTGTTAACATTACAGACGGTGAATGAGGCACAAATAATTGATGAACTTAGAGATAAATTTGGTGAAAGGATCGGCACACCAGAACGATTGCGACAACATAGAATTGTAGTAACTGTTGAAAAGGAAAATTTGCTAGACATTGCCAAATTTGTAAAGGACACATATGATCTAAATTATGCTATTTCTGTTTCAGGCATAGATTATCCAGAACAAAATAAATTCGTAGTAGTTTATCATCTCTGCACGATGTCCGAAGAAGGACATTTGCCTCTAGTGTTAACTCTTAAAGTCCCAGTTAACCGACAAACTCCTCGTACACCTTCTCTTATTTCAATTTGGAAGAGTGTAGAGTGGCACGAGAGAGAGACATGGGAATTGTTTGGTATCGAGTTTGAGGGGCATCCAAAACTTGAACGACTTCTTCTTCACGAAGATTGGGATGAGGAATTCCCTAACCAATTTCCTTTAAGAAAGGATTTCTTATTGGAGGATGAATGACCAAAAATGTCAGCTATTTATTTTAGCGTAGGTCCACAGCATGCTGGAAGTGGACATTTCAGAATGAAAATCACGTTACAGGGAGATATCATTCTTAATGCAGAACCTGATCCAGGATTTGTTCATCGAAGCGTGGAAAAAATAGCTGAAACCAGAGAATACCTACAAAATGTACCACTAATTGAAAGGCAATGCTTATCTGACGTTTCATCAGTTACCTTAGCGTATGCAATGGGAATAGAAGAATTATTGGGTATAGAGGTTCCACCAAGAGCGCAATATATTCGAGTAATCATGTGCGAATTATCACGAATTATGAGCCATTTGTATTGGCTCGCAATTTTTGGCATATTTTTAGGACATTCGACCATGTTCATGTGGCCGTTTGGTGACAGGGACATTTTCATAACTGAAACTGCTGAAAAGATTGCTGGCGCAAGAGTGAGTTATTCATATATTATTCCTGGGGGTGTTCGATATGACTTACCAGATGGAATTAAAGAGCACACCCTGAAAACTTTGGACTACTTCCAAGGACGTCTGAAAGAATATGATGCAATCTTCTTTTCTAATCCGATTTTCAAGAGAAGAACTAAAGGAGTTGGTGTACTTAGTCGACCAGATGCAATTCGCATGGGGGTGACTGGTCCAACGCTCCGAGGATCTGGAGTGAGAGGAGATATACGAAAGGACGAGCCTTATGCAGCTTATGATGAATTAGATTTTGAGATTCCCGTCTTTAGTGAAGGAGACGCTTATTCAAGGTCCTTAGTTCGATTTAGGGAAATGGAAATAAGTTCATCTATTATTAGACAAGCGTTTGAGAATTTACCTGAGGGTGATTTTAAAGTTAAGACTAGAAAAAAAGTTCCAGAAGGAGAAGTGTTTTCACGGGTGGAAGCCGCCAGAGGCGAATTAGCCTGTTACATTATAAGCGATGGTACGCGAAAGCCCTATAGAGTGAAGATGTCAACTCCTTCTTTTCGAAATCTTCCAGGTTTTTCGTTAATGAAAGGCTCCATGCTTGCAGACTTGCCAACAATTTGGATGAGTCTAGATTATTGGCCTTTAGATGCGGATAGGTAGATCTATATGAATATCATAAATATTATTTTAGATTTTCTAAATTTAGAAAATTTCATAAGTAATATCCCAAATGCTGACGTTCAAGAATTACTTACGATTGTCTTCGTATTTCTCCGATCTGATCTATTTTTCAAAATTCTATTTTTTCCAGGCATTTTCACGATCCTGATCTTCGTTGCCGAACTTATGTGGCTAGAATTAAAATTTCTCGCAAAGGTGCAACTGCGTGTTGGTCCTCAATATGCGGGACGCATAGGGGGCATTCTTCAACCTATTGCAGACTTTATAAAGCTACTCTTCAAGGAAAGTATTGTTCCTGAAAAAGCAAGTAAGGTCTTGTTCCTACTAATACCTATTATGCTAGTAACCTTAGCTGCAACAACACTTACTGTCATTCCGTTAAGCGAAACCGATGTCATATCAAATCTCGATGTTGGCCTGTTATTTACCTTTGCAATTTTAGCAATGTTTCCGGTTATAGCGCTTTTGGCAGGATGGGCATCAAATTCAAAATATCCATTTATCGGAGGTATTCGTGCATTGTTTCAACAGGTCTCGTATGAAGTGCCTCTGTGGCTTTCAGCCCTTGGAGTGGTGATTTTAGCTGAATCACTTAACTTTACTTCCATTATTAAAGCCCAATCAACTTTTTGGTTTATCCTACTTCTACCACTAGGAGCATTTATATTCTTAGTTGCAATAATAGCTGAATTGGAAAGACTACCCTTCGATATACCGGAAGCAGAATCTGAGATTGTGTCGGGTTGGATGGCAGAGTATTCTGGACTGAATTTTGGACTTATAATGCTTTCCTTATATATTAAATTGTATTTTGGCGCTGCGCTGTTTACAGCGTTGTTTTTAGGAGGCTGGCTTGGTCCCTCTATTTTGCCTCCTGCCTTTTGGTTTCTAACGAAAACTGTTATTGTCGTTTCAATAATTATTTTACTCAGAGGAGTTCTACCACGTTTTAGATTGGCTGATTTACTGCAGATTGGATGGAGAAGACTGCTCATCCTCTCAATGGTTAACATTTTTCTAGCTATAACAGTGAAATTGGTACTATTTTAGGTGTGTTTTGATGGTAGTAAAAGCAATGTTTTCGGGGTTAGGTGTGTTTTGATGGTAGTAAAAGCAATGTTTTCGGGGCTTAAGCATGTCTTCAAGCGTAGAATGACTGTAAAATATCCCAACCAAAGACTAAAGTTAACTGAACGTTATCGTGGAAGACATATTCTTGATATTTCTGAGTGCACTTCTTGTCAATTATGTTCCAAAACATGCCCAACCAAAGCCATTACAATGGTTCCACTCGTTGAAAAGCCACTGAATGAGGAACCTCCTGAAAAGCCACTGAATGAGGAAGCACCTAAAAAGAAAAAGAGAGAGGAAGTATATTCCCAGATTTCCTATGAACTCTGTGTTTTTTGTGGACTGTGTGTAGATTCATGTCCTAAAAGTGCTTTAACGATGACTCATAGCTTTGAATTATCGGATTATGATAGAAAAAACTTAGTTTATACCCCTGAGCAACTTTCTGAAATACCTTCTGAAGAAGAAGGGCGATATGTGACAGTATTTACCAAGAGTGGAGTGTCTCATCATGCAGATTAGTTATTTATCCACAGCCGAAATCGTATTCATTTTAATCGCCGCAGTGACCCTCATCGCAGCAATTATAGCATTGGAAGCAAAGGAGATTGTCTACGGTGCAGTCTCATTAGGAGTGATGTTTTTAGGCATCGCAGGACTTTACATCCTCTTAGATGCAAACTATTTAGCGATGTTCCAGATCTCGGTTTACATAGGCGCAGTAGTTGTGCTTATCCTCTTTACAATCATGATAGTACCCAGAGAGATATGGCTGCGCCGTGCTTTCAGGATAACTCCAGAAGTAATCGCGGGTATTTTAGCATCACTTATGTTGATTGGCTCTATCGGTTTCTTGTATCTGTTAACTCCTGCATGGAGCCTTACACCCTCAGAAGCACCCTTTGACTGGTCGGTCAGACGAATTGCTCAATCAATAGTAATTGAATACGGAATTGCGCTTCAGATTTTAGCGTTGGTGCTTTTTGCGGGACTCATGGGCGCACTAACCTTAGCTAAAGTTGAAGAAAAGGAGGAGGAAACAAAATGATTCCCTTAATCTATTATTTGATCGTTGCATTAATTCTATTTGGGATTGGCATCTATGGACTTTCTGTTAAAAGGAATGCTATGCGCCTCCTTTTTTCAATTGAAATGTTAATGAATGGCGCAAATTTGAACATTCTGGCTTTTGCTAGATACCTTTATGTCCCAGGAATCCAAGGGCAACCCATTATACTCTTTTCAATAACTATTGCAGCAGTTGAAGCTGCTGTTGCTTTAGCTATAGTCATTGTTGTATCGAGAACATGTGAAACAGTCGATTTTCACGAATTGAAGCGATTGAAAGGATAGGAGAGAACTATATGATCCCAAATTTATTGCTTGCATTATTGATTCCAGCCCTTATCTCTTTTGGAATGCTCTTTACACTAAGAAATTGTCCAGCCCTCGTTGCAGCAACAATCTCAATCGCTGCAATAATTCTTTCACTATTCATGTTGCTGCTAGGTATGCCTGATGTCCTTACCAACGGGTCACTTCTAGAAACATATAAGTGGATTCCTTACATTGCAGCAACAGAATTTGGCCTACTTCTTGACGGTCTGAGTTTTCCAATTAGCGCAATTTCAGCATTCATCACACTCTTGCTAGTGATCTACAGTACCAAGTATATGGAGGCACGGGATAAACAGGGTGGTTATTACGGAAATTTACTCTTGCTCTATGTTGGCACCCAGGGCGTCTTCCTCTCCACGAATTTATTTCAATTTTACCTTTTCTGGGAACTCACACTTATCCCTGCATACTTCTTGATGCTTTTTTGGTCAGAATCGAATGAATTAAATGTGGCAGTAAGAAATGCGGCAATAAAATTCTTCATGTTCACGCATATCGCGTCGCTTTTCCTTTTACTCGGAATTATTCTTGTTTTTTCCACTACAGGAACGCTGAATATGTTAGCGCTTCAAACCTTGCATCCTTCTTCATCTATCTTGGATGTCATCAAAATTGCGATGATATGTATGTTGATTGGATTTTTCGTTAAAATGGGTATAGTTCCTGGACACAATTGGCTTCCAGATACGTATGTACATGCACCGTTACCTGTCACCGCAATGATTTCAGGAATAATGGCAAAAATTGGCGCCTATGGGATAGTTAGGCTGACTGCCCTTGCACTTTCGGATGCTATCTTTTCTTATTCACTAATCATTGCCTTCATTGCTTTCGTATCGATGCTGTACGGCTCTATCATGGCACTTGCTCAAGAAGACGTCAAGAGGTTTTTGGCTTATTCAAGTATTAGTCAATCAGGATATATTGTACTTGGAGTAGCTAGTGTTAGTGTCATTGGCCTAACTGGAGCTGCCTTTCATATAGTCAATCATGCAATTATCAAGACGCTTTTATTTCTCTGTGCTGGTGCATATATCCATCAAATTGGCTCAAACCAATTGAATAGTTTCCGAGGCATTGTTAAGAAAATGCCTGTTACTAGTGGCACTATTCTTATCGCATCGCTAAGCTTGTCAGGAATACCGCCTCTTAATGGCTTTTATAGTGAATTTCTAATCTTTGCAGGTGCGTTTACTAATTTAAATATAATAATTGTCGCCGTACCCGCAGTCTTAACCGTTGCCCTGACTTTTTCGTACTTCTTATGGCTAATTTATCGAATCTTTATCTCAAAAGCTCAGGAACCAGTAGAAGTCCGTGAAGCGCCTCCCGCCCTCATTGTACCAATACTCTTACTTACACTCTTGGTTTTGCTCATTGGCTTTTGGCCAAATAGTATTCTTATGTTTCTTTCAAAATGGACTGAATCATTATCCTTAGGAGGAAAATAAATGCTACCTGGAACTGAGATTAATTTGTTTCAATTACCGTTTGTCCCCTCAGTTACGATTGGACCGATGTTAATAGCACTACTACTCCCACCGAGTGCTGCTGTGTTCATATTATTGACACTAGCCGCTGGAAAAAACCTTGGACTAAAAGGAGCAGGCATTCTCTCGTCAGTAGCATTAGGGACATCCGCTCTCATCCTTTTTAGAGTACTCCTTCTAGTGATGGAAAAAGGAACAGCAGTCTATGAGCGATATTCCTGGTTTTCAGTTGGAGATATCGTGATTGAATTCAGTCTTCTATCTGATTTTTTTAACTTACCGCTTTCCTTAGCTATTATATCTCTTGCAACAGCATCGTCCATTTATTCGATAGAATATATCAAAGAAAAACATGATTTTGAATTGTATTTCTTTAACTTACTTCTGTTTGCCACTGGAATGTTAGGAGTTACCCTTGCAACAAATTTAATCCAATTTTACATCTTTTTTGAGGGAATGAACATTCCAGCCTTTTTTCTAGTCAGCGGATGGGGAACCAAAAAAGGGAAAACTATTGCCCTGAAATACATTCTTTATGTCGTTTTTGGGGCATTATGCTTGTTAGCCGGAATTGTATGGGTTTATAGCCTTACCAATTCATTTGGAATTCATGATATTCCGGCTAAATTATCTGTCATTCAGTATCAGGGAGATAACGTTAATTTAATTAGAACAGTTGCACTATTAATTTCAGTTGGCTTTGGAATAAAGATGGGAATGTTTCCAATGCATTCATGGCTTCCTGATTTTCATGGGGAGGCACCTGTCCCTATCCACGCATTATTAAGTGCGGTAATGATCAAAACGGGGGCATACGGTTTAGTTAGGGTCACTTATTTCTTCTTTCCCCAGGTTATATTAGATGCCTCCTTTATCCTTGCTGTGTTGGGCCTTATTTCGATGTTGTGGGGGGCAGGGATGGCCTTAGTCCAAGTAGATTTCAAGAGAGTTCTTGCATATAGTTCAGTAAATCAAATAGGGTACATTTTATTGGGATTAAGCACTGCAACACCAGCTGGTATTGCCGGTGGGCTATTTCATATGCTAACGCATGGATTAGCTAAGGGTATTCTCCTCTACTGTGCGGGTAGTCTGGTTCATTCAGCTGGCACAAAATATATTCCTAAGCTGGGCGGTGTCGCACGCAAAATGCCGGTTACTGCAACGGTCGCTCTAATTGGTGCTTTAGCTATTGCAGGAACACCACCTTTGGCAACGTTTCCCAGTGAATTTTTGATCTTTGCTGGGACTTTTCAAGCCGGATATCTGATTATTGCAGTAATTGGCGTTTGTTCTACTGCCCTTACAGCTGGTTATTACCTTTGGACTATAAAAAGGATGTTCTTTGGCC
>JAECRW010000162.1 GCA_016294985.1 Candidatus Sifarchaeum marinoarchaea
ATAGCTATTCTTACATCGACCAGGCTGAACAAAATGAAGGCGTTATCGACTTTATGATTACTCGAAACACTGATGACGAAATAAATCCAGATTTCAACGACTTTATATTCCTAGAAGCAGAGACACGTTCATTTGCAGAACATGTGGAAGGCGTTCAGGGCGTTTCACCACGCCTTAGAGCACTCATAGAGGTTGAAATAACTAAGCCAGGTGTTGAGGCCAAGAAAGTCGACCTTGAACTGATCGGTATGGATGTTGACAGAGAACAAGAACTCGGAATTGGACAGATTCGCATCATTGAGGGTGAGTTCGATCTTGAAGGCAAAAAGGTGTTTATACAGCAAAGAACAGCCGATCTTCTAGGTGCGAAAGTTGGGGATACGATTAAGTTGCATACATTGGAGTGGAACACTGATAATGGCGGACGAAAGATTCAACGATTTAAAGTCAGCGCAATCTTCGAAGATGAAAATCGTTTGGCAGATTCTGATGATAATGCAATGATATGCGGACTGTGGAGTGCCAGAGACTTATTAAGATCTTCAAAATACGTTACTGAATTAGTAGGAGTCTTTGAAGACAGAGAGTTTCTGTATGATATTCGTGAAATCGACGCGACCGTTTTAAGGGCAGTAAAATTGGGAACACGAATACAAGACGCAGTGAGTTTTGAATACAACGTGGAATTACCGATTACTGAAGAATTGCAACGGCTCGATCAACAAGGGGTCTTTATAAGAATCATCCTTGGAATGGTAGCCATAATCTCTTTGGTCATAGCTTGTGTGCTAATGTACAGCCTTTTAACGATCTCGGTTGAAGAAAAGACGCATGATTTTGGTCTATTTATGGCAATCGGAGCAAAGAAGAAGCATATATATCGCCTTGTCATATTAGAAGCAGTGCTCATTGCCGTTTTAGGCACAATTGTCGGAGTCGCTCTTGGATTTCTGTTGAGTATAGGACTCCTCTCTATATTAACGGCAGGAGGCTTTCAATTTCTTGTTGGATCTGCAACATTGCAGATTATTGTTACACCCACGACAATAGCAATAAGTATAGTCGCAGGAATCGCAGTTGGTGTGATCAGTTCTATTTATCCCGCAATAAAAGTCACTCGCGTTAACATTGTCGATTCCCTAATGCCTATGCGGGGAAACCCTACCACGCAACGTGTAGTAAGAGAGAGAGGCGTCAGTCGCAGTTTAATTACATATGGACTCATTATTTCGGGTGTCTCGGGATTTGTTTTCTTCGTATTTCCTACCGCCTTTATTACTGGGGATCTGTCTGTGATTGGCACATTATTCCTTGCAATGATGCTTGCCTTGTTATTAGGATTTGACATGATTGGTCTAGGAGGACTAGTTCCTAGCGTAGAAAAGGCACTTGTACGAATAATTCGACCGTTTACTCGCCGAATTAATGATGTCGTTGCAATGTACCTTAAAAAACATCGACGACGAAATACATTAACCGCCATCATGTACAGTGTTTCAATTGCATTCATTCTATTCCTTTCAACGATGCTAACTGTGCAGACACTGTACAATGTAGATGCTGTACGAGCTGACGTTGGCACCGATTTAGCTCTTGTCTCAACCACAAGTACAGTACAAGGTGCAGGATTTGGAGGAGGAGGACCATTTGGACCCGGTACTACAAGCAGCGATATTCCGATCTGGATAAACGATACAAAACTCGTCCCTGAGATTAAAGAGATAAATGGTGTGGTAGATATTACACGAGTAAGTCCAGAAAATCATCCAAATGGGTCTTCAACGGTTAGAATGGGTGACCTGATACTGTTTGAAGATGTAAGCGCAAGCGTATATGCAGTTGACACTGACTTCCCCAATGTAACGTTCTTTGATATCGCCAGATTTACAGAAGGGGACGTTCAAGCCTTTAAAACAATTAATGAGGTGCAAAATACTACTATTATATCCGAAGGTGCAGCAAAACGACTTCAGGTTCATGTTGGAGATAAAGTCCGCATCGAATCCACTAGAAATTTCGCTACAGGAAAACAAGTCTTAACTACTGAGCTTCGGGTTGTCGCGCTTGCTAGTGATATGCCTGCCTTCTCGGGCTTTCAAGATAGAGAATCAGGTTTCAGTGACGTTTTGGTATCCCAAACTACCTACGCATTGATCTTTGATCTCTTTGAAGATCAAGACATCGACAAAACCGATAGAGAGGAACTAAAAGATTATATCGAGCCTGTTGATAGACTGTTAATCAGAACGACTACTCCCGAGGCTTCAAAAAACGTCGCTAAAGCCCTCAGATCATCATATTCAGCTAGAGAGGAGTTAAACGTCTTGGTCGTTGTGGAAGAAGTAGAAGAGGTACAGCAAGGCCTTCTTACTCTCCAATTGTTCTTTACGATATCACTGGGATTTGGTATGATTATTGCGTTGTTTGGATTGACGGCGAGTTCTTATACGACAATCCAGGAGTCAATTAGGGAAATTGGGATCATGAAAAGCGTAGGACTTAAACGCAAACACATTACAAACATCTTTATGTTTGAGTCCATAATCCTGACAATGGCAGCAGGTTTATCAGGTACCTTTGTAGGATACTTTACCGGACTTTCCCTAATAGCACAACAATCAATATTCACTGAACAACCGTTACCACTGTATATCCCTTGGCTGGAACTGGGATTAGTAATCGTTGCTTCAATTGTAATAGGTGCTATTGGCGCATGGATTCCGTCTCGCATGATCTCGAAGAAAAATACTGCTGAAATTCTTAGAATGCGATAGACCTTTTCGTTCATTTTTTATTTTTTCAAATCCTTCCTATCGTTTTTTGTTTATCTTAGAGAGCACTACTAGATTTAGTTAATCATTCTTGAAGTTCCTAAACTAAGAGTTTTCAAAGTAAGGAAAGTGAAATCATTTAATCACAAACTTGTAAAAAAAGTAAGAAATAGTTAAATATAATAAGCATAAGTTTGTAAAATAAGAATAATCTGCATAGTTATTGCTTAAAAGGTATGTATCATAAATCTAAAAATCAAGTAAAAGTTATATATAGAAAAAAAAAGTCTTAGTGTGATGTCAAAAGAAGCGCTGATAATTAGAAGAAGATAGAGGGTTACTACTGAAATGACGCGTGGGATTATCTTTACACATTCGGAAATGAAAGCAGACCTAGAGCCGCTATATGCTTATCCACCTACCTTAGATGAGAATTTAGTCCATACCATGATCATTAAAGCAACAACCCTCGTTTTAACGACTTTAGATCTTTCTATAGACTATGAAGGAGCTTCGATACTGCAACTACCCGAACTTACAGTTCTTGTATACTATTTTCTTTACCCATTTGAAGAGAATGGAACGGAAAGGCAAATACCGGCTACCATATCTTTGTTTATTGAATCTGAGTTTGAATGGTTTTTCTACAAAGAGATAGAACCATTAGTTCAACGTATTGCACGCTTAGTAAATAAGATCAGAAATACAGGTAATGTGATTGAAGAAGAATTTGAAGAACTATACAGTTTTCTTAATTCCGTTTGTTGTATAGAAAAAATAGAAGACAAGCAGATTTTTCAGGCACCTGTGCTTATGAAACCTGTTTATATTTCAGATCAACAAGGATTTTTAGATTATTATCCCTTCATAAATTTGGATTTAAGAGAAGAACTCGTCACACATTTGATGGATGGGGATTTTACTATAGATGAACTTTCAAAAAATTTTAACACATCTTCAATTGAAGTATTTCACATATTTCAACGCCTGCTTCGTTACAAATTAATTGCATTAGAAAATAATGTTACCAGTCTATAATCAAAAAGAACAAGCGTTTTTTACAGAATGTCCTTCATTAAAAAAGAAATTAAAAATAAAATGAAATTAACTGACTAAGTACTCTCTTTTCAGCTTGCTAATCACCGAGAGGTTTTTTCA
>JAECRW010000163.1 GCA_016294985.1 Candidatus Sifarchaeum marinoarchaea
ACGCGTCACTACTTTGGTAGTAAAGATTTATATAGGGATTAATTATCTAACGCCTATAACTCCCCCTTTGTAATCATCGTTACATCAACTAGAATTATTAACCCTATATGAGGGTACGGTAAGTGATCTTTGATCGCCTTGGAAAAAAAGTAGTTCGTTATAATAAGTTTTTGATAATCACTTGGATCGTAATCGCAATCCTTTTGGCTTCGAGAGCGGCCCAAGTAAATGATATGCTTACTTCTGACTTTACAGACTTTGTCCCTCAAGATATGGAGTCCAAAAGGGCTAGTGATATTTTAAAGGAAGAATTCCCCGATTTTCCTGTAACTTCTCTTATTGTTGTGATACATACGAATCCAAACCTCAGTGGAACATCAACGACGGCAGCTGCAACAATTAACAGTGTTTTTGATCCAACTATTCAAGATTTTATCGAAACGCTAGATGATGAAGTAGAAAAATATCCACATGTCATAAGTGTAGACAATTACTATGGAATGAACGATACTATTCATCAGGGGTACTACGAAGGAACCTATCGAGGTTTGCTTGAAGCAATTAAGGAAGCACATGAAGACTTTAACACAACCCAATCATTTTATGATTTGGATGACGATGAACGCGATGAAATGTTTAATGGACTTGCAGAATACTTTGCTGACGAATTCAATATGGATGCTGATGAAATTGAAGATTTTATTAATGATATTTATGACTTAAAATTCAATTTTCATCATGTTGATGGAGAGGATATCCTAGCACTCACAAACAATTATACTGACAGATGGGATCTTAGGCAGGATCATTTTCTATCCAATTATACTTACTATTATGAGTTTTTGAATAACAATCATTCACTTTTCAACTTTAATCAATATCCTATACTTACAAATGATACTTCAGATTCCCCATATCCCAGTGGGTATGGCTTTTACAATTTAACGCTACCGACGCTCCTTTCAATAACTTCTGAAACGGTTCTTCGGGATTCTGCGCTTATGATGACTGAATCCGATTTGATTTTTTTTGTATACACATATTACGGCATTTATCATTACTTAGAAGATGAAAACCTGCTTCATGCAGTAAATACAACTGACCAACTTGACCAAGCTGCTAGTTTCCTTCCACTTGAACTGATTCCCTATGTAAATGTTCATTTAGTTCACCAACTTGGTATAGCTGCGAATGGTACTGGGGTGGGTCCTTCTTCACCCGAAGTACTTTCAAAGTTTACTAATATTTTAGCTGATAATTCTGCCGGTATGGCAAGACAGGAACTTAGAGACCAGATTGAACTTTATTATGAACTTTTTGACACAGAAATGAATTACTTTGATTTATCGTCAAGTTTCGTCACTCTGCTCTTTGATGCTTTAGGAGGCGACTTAGACGACTTCGAACTCGAACTTATGGAAGACATTTATGATCTTGGCCCCCATGTGACTGAAGATGAATTTTCCCAACTTGCAGAAGAAAAAACTAAGGAATTTATAGAAGACAATCCTCTAAGTGAGAGTCAAACGGAAGATGTTCTGGAACGATTCGTGAGCGATGACAATGATACCATGATTGTCTTTATAAATTTAGATTCCAGTTCCAGCTCTGAGGAAACTCAACACGTAATTGAGCAATTAGATGAAGATATCCCTCAAATAAAAGCAGAAGTTTTACCTCAGCAGACTAATGAAACAGCCTTAAGCACAGAGACACCTGATTTTGAAGTGTATGTGACTGGAGAGGGCGCTTTTAACATGGAAAGCGGCGAAACTTCGGAACAAGATATGGTTCTAGTTGATACTGTTAGCATAATCCTTATTTTGGGAATTTTGCTTTTAGTATTTCGATCTCCAATAGCTGCTGTTCTGCCTTTGTTGGCTATGGGTATTTCAATTATCCTTATACGAGGTGTATTGTATAATCTTGGCTTCATGGGAATCCAGATTCACACGATGGCCAACATGTTTACAACTCCAGTGCTACTAGGAGCTGGTTCCGATTATTGTATTTTTATTATATCACGTTTCTTCGAAGAATTAAGAAGTGGAAAAGATAAGAACCGTGCTATTAGGAAAACTTTAGAGACCGCTGGAAAGACAGTAGCTTCAAGCGGTGGTACGGTTATGATCGGGTTTGCCGCGATGATTCCTACCAAGTTTGGTCTTATGAGGATTATCGGTATAAGCGTCTTGATGGGTGTTGGTATAGCGCTTATCTCTGCACTAACCTTTATACCCTCCATTCTTCTCTTACTAGGTGATCGGATCTTCTGGCCACGCCGCTTAAACTCATCAAACGCACAGAATTCATCTTCACGTAAGAGGTCTGGATTCATAAAAAAAGTCTCAAGTATTGTTGTAAAACGCCCAAAAACCACGTTAGTATTAATCTTAGCTGTTTCTATTCCACTTATTGCTCAGGTTGCATTCATTAATCTCTCTTACGATTCCATAGCAACTATGCCTCCCACCGAATCGAAGCAAGGTTACGATATTTTAGCAGAAGAACTTGGAGAAGGTGAAATATCTCCGCTAGATGTTGTGATTCAATTTAAAAACGGCACAAGTATCTGGAATACAACAATTTTAGAAGAAGTGGGGATTATAGCAGATTACTTGGAAGCTCTCAATGGCACAGAACAAGTTATGTCAGTTAAGAAGCCATATGGTACACAGGAAATTAAATATCTTAAATTTGAGAAAAATGAGACAGCTCGTATGCTTATGGATATGTACATAAGCGAAGATAACGACACAACATACATTTCAGTACTCTTAGAGAAGGAACCATATTCAGATGAAGCAATGAATCTTGCAAGGGAGATTAAGGAATACTGTGTTTCCTATCAGGCTAACAGTACCGTATTGAGCGAAGGTCGATGTGAAATTCTCATAGGAGGATCTTCTCAAAGCAATGTAGAAATGGATAGAATGCTTTGGAGAGACTTCTACGGTGTTATGCTTCCAATTACATTTGCTGGCATATTTATTGTCCTTTTAATCCTACTATTGTCAGTTCCAACTCCGTTACGGTTAATTGCTACAATTCTCTTATCGGTGCTCCAAATACTCGGGTTGACAACACTTGTATTTCAAAATATGTTGAAGACTCCTATTGAATTTACTCTTCCAATCATCGTTTTTGTAGTGTTAATGGGATTAGGTATGGACTACGACATATTTTTAGTTTCACGGATGCGAGAGATAAGATTTGAAAAAGGAAGAGAAACAGATGACGCAACAGCTATCGTTGAGGCTTTGGAAAAGACTGGAACTATTATCACCGCTTGCGGCTGCATTATGGCTGCAGCTTTTGGTTCTATGATGCTTTCATCAACTACTACAATGAAGATGTTTGGATTTGCTTTGGCAACCGCTATTATCTTGGATGCAACAATTGTACGGCTATTCCTAGTTCCATCTGTTATGCTTCTTGCTGGCAAGTGGAATTGGTGGCCTCCTAAATTAGCAAAATTTATTGAATCTAAAATTGGAAAGATCGAGCATTAACTTTGTTTAAAGGGTGTTAATATCACAATGGGCTCCAATAACAAGAAAAAACCCTCATTTAGAACTCTACACCTCGTTGTACTTCTGATATTCCTCTGTTTGTTTGTTCAAGGAGTATATGCTCCTAACTCAATAACTGTGGTAGCGGAGTCTAACAATAACACCCTGTCTGATGAGGATGACTTCGCAGGTATTAGTGTTTTAATTGACCAAGTTAAGTCAGAAAATCGCTCACTACATAATTTAGTCGATTATTTAGAAGCAGAAGGTGCAATAGTTGAAATACTTGAAGATAAAGCACTCAATATACGAAATATTCAGGAATATGACATTTTAATTCTCATAGAGCCATTATACGATCCAAGTGTTGAGAAAGTACTGGAAAAGTATGTGAAAAATGGTGGGAGCGTCTTAT
>JAECRW010000026.1 GCA_016294985.1 Candidatus Sifarchaeum marinoarchaea
TAGGCAAAAACTGCTTTTCTTTAACAACCTTGTTAAACATCATTTTTAGAGTTACAATGTCTTCTTTTATTGCATATCTAACTTTAATCTTCTTTGCATTATACTTTGACAACTCCTTTTTTGTGGACATTAGGACATCCATCCTTTTGTCAAAATCCGATACTGAAGTTAGTTGCTTTCTACGGATTCTAATTTAGTGATTCTTACTCGTTGCCTTTAAATATACTTTTTTCATATGTAACTAAGCACGGATACTCCCTCGTTTACGGGGAGAGGGCGGAGTAGTTTACAACTTAAGAGGAATAACGCATCTAATATACTATTTACGCTACCCTAAGGGCGAACAATACTTAATTAAGAACAGACAATACTTATTTAAGAGAGATATTTCTCTTTAAATAATAGCCTTTTGTAGATCCACAGCAAACTAGGATGATAAAAAATGGAAGTAACTCCAACGACAAAAATCGAAAAAATAACACAACTTCTCAAAAAGATGGAACTTTCTTCAGGATTGACAGCCAGTGCGGTTATCAGTCGCGAGGGCTTACCCATTACCTCAGCTATGCCTTCTGATGTTAACGAGGAGATTGTGGGTGCGATGACAGCAGCGATGCTTTCTTTAGGTGAAAGAGCTGTTGATGAATTAACTAGAGGGAACTTGGAGCAACTTTTCGTGAAAGGAAATCAAGGGTATTTGGTTATAATGGCTGCAGGTCCTAGTGCAGTTTTAGTTGCATTGGCTCCTGAAGGTGCCTTATTAGGTCTAATTTTCCTTGACATGAAACGAACGGCAAAACAAGTTACTGAACTTTTGTGAAACTTATTTAGCTTGCACGAAACTATTGATTTGGCCTTTTACTTATCCGATTTCTTAAAATAATTACATTACAAACTATGAAATCTACAAAAATATTTTTATCAACTTAAAAAAACGATATATACCCCGAAGTACGTAATTATATTGGGATAAATCGGAATATAATCCTTTAATTTGGTTGGAGGATTAAAATGAAACGCCCTTCTAGAAAATCGATGTCTCTTTTCATGGCAGCAGTTCTATTATTGACTACTATATCCCTAGTACTAATGCCATCACCTGCAATTGCACAAGATGAAAAATCTAAGGAACTTACTTTCACGGAAACAGGTTCATACATTATTGAAAATGACTTCATTTATATAAGATTTGTAAACAAACGTCCATTTGTCGAGTGGTACAGTAAAGAAACCGACCAGCATAAACTCTCATTGAATTTTAAAGGATTAACGGAGTACTTCGATAAAAATCCTAATGAGGCTTATGACAAAGGGGACACTATTTATAGATACATCGAAATAGACGATCCAAATCTACTTTTTGGTAAAGGTTACGATGTGACTAAATCAATTGGGTCAAATGAAATTTCATTGACGTTCAGGGCACGCGGGGATATTTTAGATACGAACGGTGACGATGTGGGTTTTGCAGATATGAATTTTATCTTCAAAATCTTTGCCTCTGGAAGTGGAGCAACTGTTTATTCACCTCAAGATGGCGTGGAAATGGCAATTGAAGTAATTATACGAGAATGGAACTACTTTAACAAGGATAGTAACGTTCTTGCGTTAAATACTTCACTAACAATGCAGTCAGGAGATTCTGCTAGGATTAATGGACAGTCGGTACAAACCACGAATGACTATGTGAAGTTCCCCTCTGCAGATTTACATCTTTTATCGGTTACCAATTCGACTGGTGAACAGATGGGTTATCAACGGTTTGCTGATAAGAATAACGAAGATACGAGAGACAATTATTCCTATAAAGCATCTGGGACTAGAATTTTCATGATGTCTACCTATTTGGAAATCGGCAAGTCTACTGTTCATCAAATGTCGCTTGGAGTACCAGAATCCCTTAGCACGCCTACAGATCAAGGACAAGGCACTGGAGGTTTTGGATTTGGAGGCATTACTTCTATCTTACAGGGATTACCCGGTATCTTTAGCAATATTCTGTTCATTGAGGTGATTGTAGTAGTTGCGGTTTTGGCAGTCATAGTAATACTTCTATTGCGACGCGTGCGACGCGTAGAAATAGAATAATCCAATTCTTTTTCTCTTTTTTCTTCATTAATTCGTTTGTAACTGCCTTGAAAAACTAATGATTACCACGGCGTTTTTTCAATTCTAAGAAGGAAAGGTTTTCTGGATCTATCAACCGAGATGTATCGAATTTTAATGATCCGCCTCACCATTGTCCGCTATCTTAACGAACTCTTCTTTGATGGAATTGCTCTCGTTATCTTACAAAACACGTTTGGTCGCTTTAATAAACATAAAAAAGGAAAGAGAAGTTTAACTTCCCTTTTATGACATCATATCTTCAGACGAGAAGTGACTGATATAATACTCCTCTGATTTATATTCTCTGTTTTCGATAATTCTATTGATCCTGTTATGCACTTTTTGAATAGTCAATTTTTTGAGATGGCAATTTTCTAATTCACGTTTTTTAAATTCTAAAATCCCTAGTAGGAGGACGTCTTTATCAATACCTTCGTGATACTTGCTCTTCGAACTTATTTTTACGCCTTTAATGAAGCCTCCTAGTTTTAGAAATTTTAAAATATTTTTTATTGATTCACTAGAAAGTCCTACGAATCCAGACCAATTTTTCAGTCTTTTTATATTGAAAACTATGCCATATTTCGTAGCAATTTGTTGTAATTGTGTGACTAAGACAGGATGAGTACAGCTTATTTCCAAGACAGGGTAAATATATGTCTTGTTTCGTTTTACACCGATATACCCTTCGGCTGACGCCCAGATTCTTAAAGCTATTTTCTGTTCAGTCGCTGATGCATTTATTAAGTAGTTCAAGTGCGGTTGCGATTCCTTTAAATAGTTCTCAACGGTTTGTCTGGGTGCAGGTGACGTTTTAGCATTTCCGGCAAGTTTTAATACATCATCTATGATATTTATTGAGTTGCTTATTGTATATCGTGTCCTATAGACGGTAGCTGCGGGCATAAAATACGACGAAGGTAATTTTTTGTATTCGTAGTATATTGCATCAATAAAATAGTCATGCAAGTTTTTGTTATTTCCTTGAAACGCAATCAGATAGCTTTGTTTTGACGGTTCAATACAACCATCAGTTTGTAGTAATGGACAAATTAGCGCACGTTTCAAGTCAATGCCTTTATGATACCATAGCTCAACTTCATCTGTAAGTGGTAATTGTATTTTGGGATATTTTATATAATTAAAGAAGGTTGTCAGAAAACTGTTTAGTGCTGTGGATGCAATTTGCGCTTGGTTATTATTATTACCTTTGGTGTAGAAGAAAAATTTTACATTTAAGATTGATTTAATATGATTCAATATTGCGTCTGAACATTTGGTTAGAGCAACTTTCACGTAGTCAGTATATGGACGGAGAAATCGAATAATTTCTTTGATTTTTTCAATTCTAACGGGTATTCTTCTATTTAGAAAAATTTCATTTTCATCAATTAACTTATAAATAATGTCTCTTGAAATATCAACAGTTTCAGCGATTCTAACCAATGATTGTAAAGGTAATCTGCACTTATTTTTTTCCCAATGAGTTATTTGAGGACGAGTAACACCAACAATTTTTGCGATATCTTCTTGTTTGAGTTTATTCTTTTTCCGTAGGTTTCTAAGGAATTGACCTGCTCCTGCTACGTATAAACCTTGGACTTTAGCAAGATCGAAGAATCCCTGTTCAGTCAAAGCATCCTCTTTCAGTTCTACATAGTGTTTGTAGACTGAGGTTTCGTGAATGAGTACCTTAATTTCACTAGATCCGGTCCTGTTTCCCAAAATCTCACCAATAATGACATACTCGTTTTATCTAAAAACATTTTGTTAACAAAGCCTTCTTTTAAAGGGAATATATTTCTTTTATTCCAAAAAACTTTATCCTTCACGAAAACCAAACTAGTATAAGTCTCTGTAATCATTATCAATAATTGATTTTTCAATGTGGTATGTCGATTTTAATATAATATCTCCGAAAAATCATAAGAAATATTTTAAAAGACGCAAAAAGGGTGTCAATTACAATTCCAAAAAAGTCACCATGGAGTTTTCTTAAGTTTAAAAGCATAGGGTTTTCTTGTTCGGTCAATTACAAGAAACCCGTCCTCTTCAAGTTCGCTTACGTAGTTTCGGATGGCTGTATTAGAAAATCCTGTCGCTTTGCTAAGGGTCGCATAGTTGTCGGCTTTGGTCTTTTCTATGATCGCAAGGATTTTAAATTGAGGTACGGCTTCTAGTAGTTTTTTAAGGATTCGGTTTCTCCTTGCAATTTCTTCCTTGATCTTACTTGCAGTTTCTATCTTTTCTACTTCCGTTACGCCGGGTTGGGTTGAGGGTTTTGTCTCCGTTTTTATTGGTACTTCCGTAGGTTTATCTAAAACCATTCCTTTTTGAATTATCTCTTCTCTTAATTGTCCAAGATGACCAATTGCTTTTACAGTAATCGAATTAATGATTTGTGCTAGTTTATCTGTAACATTGCCCTCAATTTTGTCGAAAACCTCGATTAAACGTATATCCTTATGGTTATCTGGTTTCTGAGAATAATGCTTTTTCAATATTTGGAAGAAGTCTCCTAATTCGCGAATTTTTTCTTCCCTGACTTTGTTAATAGCTCCTACAAAACGTAAAGTCATTCTATGAATGAAATTTTCATCTACAACCATAAAATCCCCAACTACTTACTATCTATACCTCTCAAGTTGGTAGAAGTTGTTTGATTACATTTGAACTTAGAGGAGGCATCTCGTTTGATACAGAAACACAAAGCGCAAGAAAGGTTTCTAATTCCTCAAGTAGTGTCATATTTTTTTTATCCTTTTTTGCAATCTCTCTCATTATTTCTGCTGCCTTTTTATATGCCTCTTTTACCTTTTCCTTTTCTTTTAGTGAGCCAGAAGACTTCCAGTATGTAGAGGCGATAATTTTCCAAATTTCAGTAACGCTTTCGCTTGGAATTAATTTTGTATTAGCCAAAATTTTAGCACCTTTTTCAAATCCACGTACGAAAAATCGTTCGACAACAATTTTGACGGTTTTTAAATCAATATGACTTGGAATTCCGATATTAATATCTCCCTTTGGTATATCATTTCTCCTTAAAATCTCAGAAATATCATTTTTGCTTTCAAAATAGACTATTACGGCAATTTCGTCCTTTTTATATTTTAATTTTCCCCAAAATAATGTTGGAATTACAACAGCATCAAGCGATTTACTTTCATCCTCAGGCATATCTGGTCCTCATCTATTGTGTTCATGGTGTAATGTTCACGTGTATTCAACCGTGTGATCTGATATCATTTATCGATTGATATTATCTTAAATTCATCTATATAGACATCGATTTGATTAAGAAAAGTTGATAATTGAAATACAGGAACGATCGGAACATTTTGATAGGTTTTTATATCTTCAACAAGCCATGTTAAGATTAGTGGCATTAGTTGTAGATCATCCTTCTTTTGGATATTGAACTTTTTAAAGTCCATTTCTTTTGAAAAGGCTATTGTTCTTTCTACTTGCCTTTCAACAGCCTTAAAAAGGGCATGTTTTTTTCCAGCCCTAGAACTCCAGTGCTTGCAATCAATGCATAAGATAATTGAATTATGTATAGCTAATAAATCAATTTCATAACGTTTTTTCTTTGAATTCTTAAATCGAACTCTTGAATGTACTTGAAATTCGTGAAAAAGAAGAATATCTTTAGTAAACGCTTCGAATTCTTTCCAATCCAGATATTCTGCAACTTTTTCAATTTCAATACCTGATCTGATTAACAAAAAGGCTAATTTAAGTCTAGATTGAGGTATTAGTTTAATCTGGTAGTGATCTCCTCTTGTAACGATCCCATCGGCGACAAGAGTATCTGTCATACAATTAAGGTAGTCCAGATCGCCAATACCGGTTAAGCCAGCAAGCAATTCCATACTAATTGATTCGCTTTTGTACTTAAGTAGTGATGATATTATGTGCGTGTCGTATTTTTCCATGATTGTCACTTTAACTCTGAATTTATAATTCAAGTTAACTTTCAAGAACTATAGGGGTCTTTTTTTGTTTTAAGTGTATATAACATCAAAGAAATACTCATCGGTGGTAGTTCAATTCGCATTAGTGATATCGTGAAACAGTTGAATAAAGCAAGGATTCGCCTCTGATCCCTTCTCTATCGAAGATAAAGTTAAAAAACAAATTAAGAAATTACGCTTCACTAGAAAGTCATTAAAAGCTCTCATGTTTATGATAATTAAATAGTTAAAGGATGGTTGAAGAAGATGAGCAACGAACAAGAAGGCGCAAAAGTATTCAAAGTTGAACTAGGAGTTGGAAAGCCAGTAAGAAACAAATTAGTACGGAAAGGACGGGGTTTTAGCCGTTTGGAGTTAAAGGAAGCAGGTAGTACTGTCTTCGAAGCTCGTGAGATTGGCATCCCAGTAGACATAAAGCGTAAATCTGTGCATGATTTTAACATATCCCTTCTCAAACAACTGCTTGAGGAAGAAAGAGCGAGCGCCGTCAGAGCAGAATTAGAGAAAGAGGTCCTTGAAGAGAAATATCAGGAGTTTACACAGGTTCGAGGAATTGGCTTATCAAGTGCTGAGACATTGGTTGAAATGGGCATTACATCTGTTGAGGAATTGGCAGCTCTTGAGGCAAATAAATTAGAAACGGATGTACCAATTTCAACATTAAAACGATGGATTAGAAACGCGAAGAAGCATCTTGGTGAAGAGATAGAGGAAGAAGAACCTGAGGAAATAAAGGAAGAGGAACTAGAGGAATTAGAAGCAGAATTAGAGGAGATAGAGAAAGAAGAACTTGAGGAACTAGAAGAAGCAGATTTAGAAGAGATGGAAGCGGAACTGGATGAACTGGAAGACGTTGAACTAGAGGAATTAGAAGCAGAATTAGAGGAAATCGGGGCGGAAGTAGAGGAAGAAGAAGTAGTAGAGACTGCACCAGAAGAAGAATTAATAGAGTCAGAAAAAGAAGAAATATATAAGGAACTCATGCAAGTTCGTGGAATCGGTAAAAAAACAGCACAAAAAATAGTAGAGTTAGGCGTGACGTCGATTGAAGAATTAGCTGCCCTTGAAGTAGATATGATACCGGAAACAGCAGAAGTAGCTACAAAAACGTTGAGGACTTGGATTAAAAACGCACAAAAGCATCTTGAAAGAGAGAAAAAGGAAGAAAAGGAAGAAGAAACCGAAGAAATAACAGATGAAGAATTAGATAGGATTGAAGCTGAACTAGACAAATTAGAAGACTTAGAGGATTAAAATCTCTTCTTATTTATCTTGTTTTAACCTAGGATGCTTTCCTTATTGAAATCGAAAAATATAGCAGTTTCAGAATCGTAGATTATACTATATATTTTCGTTTCATCTATTTTTCCAATCACGGCAGTTGTTAAGTCGTAAGATTTAAGGAGCTCTACCGCCGCTGAAACATGCTGCGGTTTTATAGTAAGGATAAATCCTGTAGAAATGAATATTCTGACCCAATGGTCAAGTGGTACTGGTTCTGGTTTGCTCTCCTCAATTTTTTTAAGGTCAATAACAGCCCCAACTTGACTAGCCTCAAAAAGCATGCCGAGCGTCCCAAGAAGTCCGGCATTACTTATATCTTTGCATGCGGTCGCAAATCCTGCCTTCCCAATTTCACAAATAGCCTGCCTATGCCGAAGTACCTCTTCTGATGTTTTCATTGAAGTACAATCCCACCCGAAAGTATATTTTTGCCCTACATGCCCTTTTGTGTCAATAGCTGTGAGCAAAATATCACCTGCTCGGGCTCCGCTACTTGAGATCCTATGTTCTCTTTTGACTTTGCCTATTATTCCTGCACTGGCTATGTTTCTGGTGTCATTCGAGTGTGTATGACCGCCTACTATTGGCGTTTCGAATTTTTTGGATCCCTCAATGATGCCCTGAATCAACGCATCACCAATTTGTTCATATTGATATGCTATTGTAAGAACCATAGCTAGAGGTTTAGCAGCAGTCGAGTAAATATCATTCACATTTACCATAACAAGAGAATAGCCTGCCATATAAGGGTTTACTTCAATAAACTTTTCAGTTATGCTGTCTGCATGGAACACGAGTTCATAAGCCGATTTAGTATCAAATTCCACGCTTGCACAATCTTCGCCTTTGAATAGAATAACGTGAGGTGATTTGAATCCTTTAATTTCAAGTTCCTTAAGGATCGGTTCGGTGGCTTTTTTCGCTTTTATTGCCGAAAAATCTTTCAGTTCGGCTAGAAATTTACTGAGATTAATTTTCATAGCCATCACATTGAGAAAATCACTATGTTATAGATGTTATAGAAAACTGGGTTAAAAATCCAAATAAAATTTCTGTAAGAAAACTCAAAAACCAAAAACTATAAGTTTCTAAAACTTAACTATAAATTTCTTAAAGTTCATTTTTTTGTAATGAGAGATGGACGTGTGAATTTATGAGTGGGCTTCTTGAATGGTTTAAATCGAGACGTGAATCCGAAGTAATTCGAAAAACTAGGGAACATGCCCTAAAAGTGAATCAGGTTGTTCACGAAACACAAGCCTTTATTATTAAGGCGTTTGAAGGAAAAACTCCCAGAAGAACTCAAAAAAGAACTGAGCAAATCGAACATGAGGCTGATATTCTACGAAGAGAAATTTTCTCTATTTTAACGACTGGAGAACTTAGTCAACCAAATGAGAGAGAAGATCTAATGCATATAGTTAAAAGAATGGACGATGTAGCAAACAATGCTAATGCATCGGTAAGAAGAATGGCTTTACTTAATGTAAGAGAATTTCCTGATGAGCTCAAAGACTTGATCTTAAAGATGATGTCGCATTCATTACAATGTAGTGACATGCTGAAGGAGTGTATTGAAAAACTTGGAATCGATGCATCAGAAATTCTGCGACTTACAGACAAGATTGGGGATATTGAACACGAGGTCGATCTCTTGTTTTCAGAAGTTAAAAGCTTCTTAATACAGTCTAACCTCACAACGAACCCGTTTGAAGCGATAGTGGTTCTCGAATTTATTGAACGTATTGAAAACACTGCAGATGCGTGTGAAGATACAGCTGACATTGTCAAATTGATGGCTTTGCGAGAAGAAGTGAGATAACCACTTTTATTTCCTGTAGCTTATAACCGGAGTAGGTATTCTGCTTTAAGGTGAAACTTTTTTTTAATACGGTACTTATTCAAGCTCTAACGCTTTTTCTAAACCTTCTTCTGGATAGTCAAAAAGTAATGTCTCTCTTGGGTGAAAAGAAATTGTTACACGATCACCTTCTTCAAACCATTCTTTCGAAGCTTTCACTCTGATTATTACCAAGCCCTTATTTTCTAGGATTACCTCATATCTATTCGTGCCGCTAATGAATTTTGAACTTTCTACTTCTCCGTGGAAATGATTTGGCTCATCCATACTAAATCTTGGCTTAATTTGAATATCTTCGGCTCGAACGCCAAGAACAATCCGGAAATTTTCTGGTTTGGATGTTTTATTGGTTTTTGCTCTTAGCTCACCTTCGAGTACTAGCAATGCACTTTTTTTCTGTATGTCGACGCTTTTTACAATTCCTCCAAAAAAATTAGTGTCACTGAGGAAATTCGCGACAAAAATATTTCTTGGTTTCTCATAAACTTCAGCAGGCGTGCCGATTTGTATTAAAGTTCCCTCTCTCAAGATAGCGACTCTGTCTGATATTAAAAATGCTTCAGTGATGTCATTAGTCGCATGTATTGCGGTTATCTTTAGGTCTTTTACAATTTTTCGGAGTTCTTTACGCAATGCCATTCTTATTCTTGCATCTAATGCGCCAAGTGGTTCATCCAAAAGAAGCAACTTGGCTCCACTCATCAATGTACGCGCTAGTGCCACTCTTTGCTTCATTCCGCCACTTAATTCTTTTGGGAGGGCATCTCCTCTTCCACTAAGTACCATGAGTTCTAACATTTCTCGAGCGCTTTTTCTTGACTCTTCTAAGTTCTCTCCTTTAACTCTGGGAGAGAATATCAAATTATCAACGACATCTAGATGAGGAAATAATGCATATCGCGCAAAAACAAAACCTATGTTACGATTTTCTGTAGATATGTCATTTACAGGTACATCATCGATATAGATCTCGCCTCCTTTATCAGGCTGGATTAACCCGGCAATTAAGAGAAGTGTTGTAGTTTTGCCACTACCAGTTGGTCCCAGTAATGTAAGGTACTCGCCGTCGTTTATTGTTAAATTTAGATCATTTAATGCAACGAGGCTTTCGTATTTCTTTGTAACATGCTTTAGTTCAACTTTAGGCGACATGCATAATTCTACCTCTACATTTAACTATTCTAAGGATAAATGGGGTGCAAGCCCGTCGCTTGGGTATTTGAAAACTACAGCCAAAGAGGTGTCCATTCGAACCGTTACTGTATCTTCCATTTTGAAGGACGGTGGAGCGCGAGCAAATTCCTTTACTCCTATTATCTCACCTGAGTCCAGTTTTACCTCATATGAGTGTCTATCCCCCAGAAATCGGTATCCAATTACCTTTCCAGGGACGAAATTGAGAGCGCTAAGTCTTTCAATAGTATACAGCCTCAGTAATTCATGACGAATGTTTATAACAACACGACTGCCCCGTTTAATTGCCTTTTCATCTGTTCTAAGTGTGGATCCATCTCGTAATTGAATTTCTGATCCTGTTTCAGTTACTTTTGAAACTACACCTTCAATGAAATTTGACTCGCCAAGGAAATTTGCAGTGAAAATGTCATTCGGCGAGTAGTAAAGTTCTGTAGGCTTGCCTATCTGAAGGATTTTACCTTTTCTCATAACAATTATTCGGTCAGCAATTGCCATAGCTTCTAACTGATCGTGTGTTACGTGAATTGCCGTTAATTTATTCTTTTTTACAATCTTGCGAAGTTCGTGCTGAAAAATGGCTTTCACTTTCGGGTCTAGAGCCCCTAGAGCTTCATCAAATAGCATAAGTTTAGCGCCAGTAGCCAAAGCTCTAGCGAGCCCAACACGTTGTAATTCAGGCGTGTTCAGTTCTTCAGGTAAATTATCCACTTTATTTGTCAGTTTAGTAGTTTCTAAAGCCTCCCAAACACTTTTCTCTATTTCCATTTCATCTAATCCTCTCAATTTAGGACCATATCCTACATTATCCCAGACGTCCCAAAATGGAAAAATCTCAAAATGTTGGAAGACGAAGCCAATATCGCGATCGCCAGGTGGAGCATATGTCACATCTATTCCGTCTATAAATACCTCACCTTCAGTAGGCAATGTTAAACCGGCAATAATTCGTAAAGTCGTTGTTTTGCCGCAACCGCTTGGACCTAGTAAGGCAACATATTCCCCATTACGAACTGTCAAATTTACTGAATCGACAGCAATGACCTCATCATAATGTTTTGAGATGTTGCTTAATTTTATCTCAGGCATTTTTTCGCCTTTCCATAAGTTTCTTCTTTCATTTCCATTCTTCTGCTGACCTGCTAATATAGCGTAATGTCAATAAAAGTGCTAAAGAGATGCATATCACAATAATAGATGCAAAAGCTGCTGCAGGAAGCGCCAATGATTCTACTAAATCCACAATGTACACAGGAACCGTTCGTGATAACCCCATTACAACGATTGTAGCGCCGGTTTCTCCGAGCGATCGTGTGAACACCATGATTGCACCTGCAAGAATACCGCGTCCAGTCAATCGAAGAGAGACTGTTCGAAATGTTGTCAGGTCAGATGCGCCGAGCGTTCTTGCGACTTCTTCGTAGCCTGGATCGATCCCTTCTATGACTGCGATAACAGGACGGATGAAATATGGATACGTAAAGATAATATGAACCATTAGAATAAGCCAAAAGCCTGGATTAATAATACCTCTCCAGAATAGGAACGCCGAAAAACCAATTGCAGAAGAAGGAACTGCAAGAGGGATGTCAATCATTGCGTCAAGTATACCATTAATTTTGCCCCATTTTCGTCGGACCAAAATAAATGCCATAGGTAGCCCAAATCCCAAATTTATTAACGTTGCCAATGTTGCAATTTGTAAGCTGGTGACAAGAGAAATAAGCAACCATGCCCATTTCAAATCAGGCGCTAAAAACACTTGATAAAATACGCCTGATTCAAACCGCCCAGTTGCGGGTGAGCCGCTCCACCACAATGCCACATATTGAAAGGTGAAGAGGCTAGGAAGAAGAATAATAACTAAAAATATTGCGATTGTCACTGAGTTTCTAAACCTTCGTTGCCAAATGCCACTTAAAAACTGTTCGGGACGTGGCCATACTTTCTCAATTGGAAATCCGACCTTTCGTGCCATGATTCTAACTAAAACTAACATGATAACTGCGATAGTAACAAGTATCATCGATAGAAACGCGGTTGCTGGAATTAATAGTAATTTTCTCCAGGAAACTATGAGTATTGGTGCTGTCTCATATACCCCTGCCACAATTAATGTGGCGCCTGTTTCACCCAAACTTCTGGTAAATGAAAGAATTGCGCCGGCAATAAGACCTTCTTTCATTAAAGGCATACTAATGGTCCGCCACGTGGTGAATCCCGACGCACCTAAGGTTTTTGCTGCATCCTCATAGGTTTTATCGATTCCTAATATAACCGCTTTTAGAGATCTTACGATATAAGGGTAGGTAAACGCGATATGCGCTAAAATGATCAAAAGCGGACCACGGGATAAAATACCTGTTTCCAAACCAAAAAGCACCGAAATCCCGCTACGGCTCCCCCAGAACAAGAATATACTGAAACCAAGGGCTGCCGTTGGAACTGCCATAGGCAGATCCACTAATGTATCCAAAATTTCTTTTCCTTTAAACTCATATCGGGCAATAAGGATGGCCATCGGCAATCCAATTATTATATTAATAACTGTCGCAATGGCCGCAATCTGAAAACTCCTAATTAATGCCGTTCTCATAATCTGCCATCGAATGTCGCCAGCTATTGGGTCATTGAAAACTGTTGTGACGACCTCATTCCAATTAAGAAACACTGCTGAAAATACAAAAATCGTTGGTCCGAGAATAATGACGAAAAAAAAAGCAAGTGTTACCCCTTCTGCGCTCAAACGACACCATCGGTTCGACAGTCGATACTCCAATGTTCTAATTTTTTCACTAAACGAAGAGGTCGCCATGTCTAAGCCCCTTTTGCCTTGGAGACTTCCCATAGATCATTAATACGGAGAAGTACTTCACCCTGTGGGGGTGAGTGCAAAGGTATCGCCAAAGTAGGTTCAACTCCGTTTTTCGAGTTGAAAATATCAGTTGGCACTTCAGGCGTGCTGAATAATCTAAAGCCATGCTCAGGTGCCAATTCCAAAATTTCTTCTGATTTAAGAAATCTGAAAAACTCTCCTGCAGCCCATCTTTGCCTATCGCTCACCCATGGGGCGTTTAGAATACAAAATGGATGATCTGAAAGTAATACTCCTTCTTCAGGATAAATTGCCTTCAAATTCTGATTCCAAACGGCTTGTGGATCTCCGGCTAAATTCTTTTCAATAATTAGGTTCTCATAAACGATAAAAACGTTTAAACCGTTAGGACCTGTTTCAGAAGCTTGGTCAATGAGAAAACCTGTGCTTTCGCCGTAGTAAACAGCCTTAGCTTCAAGCTCTGTCATCCATTGTTTTACAGATGTATCTTTTAAGTCTTCTAATGATAATTCCGCTGGATTCTTTGAGGCTGCAACAGCCGCTTCTAGAATGACCGCCATGAAACCTGAATTACTTAACTGTGGGTTTGTATGCGCAAATTTAAGGTCACTATCCGGAAGCATCGCTAAGTCGTGAAGGCTTTGAAATCCTGTTATGCCTTGAGTTTTCGCATAATTTTCCCACGTGCCAATTATTATCGGAGAGTAAATAAATGTCTCCCATTCGGTAACAAGAATTTCGCTACTTCCTCGCTCTTCAGCCCACATCAAATTCGCTAAGGGAATCCATGCGGTTGACGCTGGACTCCAAATAGTAGGTTTTATTCCTCCTGTAATCACACTTATCATTGATTCACGCGAGCCGAGTGGTCGAAAGAAAACCTCAAGCTGCACCTCAGGGAATTCGTCTTCCCACCATTCCTCAAACAAAGGAGAGATCTCTTCAACCCATCCGCGCTTTTCAGAGCCATACACCATTTCAAGCCTAATTGTTTCACCGCCGACCTGAGATACCACAAGCCCATAGAAATACCCAATGAAAGTGCCAATTAGAATCCCAATTAAGAATATGATTAATATTAATGTCCACGGTCTTTTTTGTCGTCTCATTGGCCGTTCTTTAATTTCAATGCCCCCTGACCTATGATTCCAAATCACGCGATCAAACATTCATAACTGCGC
>JAECRW010000164.1 GCA_016294985.1 Candidatus Sifarchaeum marinoarchaea
TTATAGTTTTTTAATTTATTCAGCTATTCTATCTGAATTCCTTTCTCTTTAGATTTATATAATGAAGAGAACACGGCAAATATTTTCTCAGATAGCGTTTTCCCTATTCCCTTTACTTCCATAAATTCCTCTTGTTTTGCTGAAACAAGCTTTTCAAATGTCTTGAATTTGGCTAATAACCTTCCAGCAAGTTCCTCGTTGATGCCAGGGATACCTCGAAGAATATATCTTTGCAACTCAGAGTTTTCTACTGGTGCTTTTGACATTCGAGTTGTAACTCGTATAACTTTATCGCTTCTCTCTCTCGCGCGTCGAATGATAGTCAAAAGAAGTTTAACTGTATCTTTTACATTTCGGGAGAGAATAATCGGTATATTGAAACGTGCAAAAAGTGTAGCCCACATCTCTAGGAGCGTATTCCTGTCTAAATTTTGACTATCATCTTCCTCTAAGATAAAAAGTGGCCTTAAGAATTGTTTTCTGAGTAACTCAGCATTCTCAAAAAAATCGTTCTTCTTAATGGATTCATAAAACTCTTGAAATGTTTTGATAAAGCCTCCAATCTCTTCCGAAACTTTAAATTGAAACGGAACTATAGACTGTATTTCTGGTATCACACCTCGAAGACGCACCTCATTGATTATATCCTCCCTAACTGAAGAATCAATCACAATCCCTATATTCTCTTTGCTATCAGAACTCGGTTTGGAAGTCATTTTACATGCACCTTAGTGACCACTCTTCCAATGGCAAGAGAATTTTGATAATGTATTTCCTTAATTTTGCCACCAATTTTGGTCGAATCCCAATAACTTCAAAATATCTAGTGTTATTTTGTTTGATAAAACCATTGGAAAGGTATTCGTCTAGTATTTCAATTTTTGTCGGGCTAATACTTAATTATCTCATTATTTACTTGACTTAGCGGCGATTTTGTAATCTGGAACAAGTTTCATCTGCGGAGAAGTTTTCCAGAAGTTTAAATTATCCTAAAGGTAAAAACTCTACTAAAGTGATTACTAGTGACCTCAATAAAAAAGATCAAAATATATCAGAATGAAGCTGAATTCAGTGTCAAAGCTAAAAGATATGTTTATGCCGCAAAATGCTTCAACTACTTAGCGAAACTCTATTTAAGAAACAAGAACCACGAAATGGCTGCTAAATATTTTGTTACAGGTGCTGAAATATGGCTATCTTTGGAAAACTTTTATGACGCCGGAGAAATGTATCTTCGAGCAGCTATGGTATCAAAACACTTGAACTTTGTAAATGATGCACTCTCCTGCTTTTATGAGGCACTAACAAATTTCACGAATGATTCCAACTATTTTAAAGCAGGTCTTTGTGCAAAATATATTTCAGCATGTTTCCAATTGTTTAATCAAGATAAGAAGCAATTTGAACATTTAAAACTAGCAGCTGAACTTTTTGTAAAAGCTGGTCGCAGAGCTTTAGGTGCAAAAGAATACGACAAAGCAATTCTCTCTTTTGAGTATGCTGTGATGTGTTATGATCATTTAGGTCTAGATTTACAGTCAGAACAAATCAAACGAAAAATAATAGCATTTAAAAGCAATTTAATTCTATCCAAAAGAATTTCATCAGATAAAATACAACAAGATGCTTCAGATAATACGTTTATGTCAAATTTCAAAATATTTTTATCATAAAGTTTCTAAAATCTTAAAAAATGGATTTGGTGAGGATATGGTTGAAGTTGCGACATTCGCAAGAGTCATAGATCTAAAACCACCAGTTAATATTCCTTCTACATTTATCCAATTAATTGGAGATCAAGAAAAGAAAAATGCAGTTATAATCTATTCACCGAAGAATGATCTAATTAGAATAATTCTTACTAATGCTTCGGAAATTTGCAAAGTAGAGGCTAAAATTAACGGGCTTGATCGTGAATTTCTTAGTAGTCTAAGCGGTTTTTTAGGAGCGTATAGAATCACACTTATATACAGTACTGGATTTTGTGAAAAAAGTCCTTGTACCTATGAGGGCTATTTTGAAAAAGATACTCTTAAAATGTCGTTAGAAAAGTTTAAAACACATTTTTCCAACTTAAAAGGCGTATCTGACGTAAAAATCATGCAATTCCAGGTATAAGCGTTTTCGTAAAATACATAACCAAGCAATCATTTGACAGTTTTCATAAAAAAGATAAACTTCATAAAAATGCATGAGTACAGTTTATTTGTAACTAATCCCATTCCCAATAACAAAAAACGAGCGGTGTATTGATGATACAAAATCAATATTCAGATGCAGAAGAAGCACACTATTTATTAAAAATTGTCATTTTAGGAGATCCTGCTGTTGGTAAAACAAGTTTACTAAAAAGATATGTCGATAATATGTTCAGAATGGATTATATAATGACAATTGGCACAGATATTCGTTCAAAAACCGTTTTCATCGATGATTACAGAGTAAAACTAGTCATCTGGGATCTAGGAGGTCAACCACTCTTTGAAGATGTGCGTGCAACTTATTGCAAAGGTGCCAATGGTGCTGTACTCGTTTTTGATCTTACTCGCCCAATTACTTTCAATTCTCTTCATGGTTGGGCTCAAACTATTTGGCGTTTTGTCGGAAAAACACCACTTGTAGTGGTGGGAACTAAAGCTGATTTAAGGAGTCTTCGTGAAGTATCCATAGAACAAGCATGGGATATCACTCGTCTTTTTGACGCTAAGTATTTTGAAACATCTGCAAAGACAGGCGAGGGAGTAGAAAAAACATTTTTATATTTAGCTGAAACAATTCTAAAAGATCTATAATTGCCCATTGTTTACAAATTTTGGATTATAATTCATATAACTTCAATAGGGATTTGAAAGCCATTTCTCCTTGATTTGTCAAAAAAAACGTGTTTTCTTTTCCTTTTTCTTGAATCAATCCTACCGCTTTCATGGCACGAAGTTTTGCCAGAACTACTTTCCTTGGAAGACCTGACGCAATTTGCACAAGACCATCAATATCATTAGGTGTTATCCCGATCATAACTAATAGATTTGCACCGCTTTCTCCCAATAATGAAAAAAGTGTTTCTGCATCAATGCTAGAATCGTCGCCGTTCGATTTCGTATGGATCCCTCTTTTGTATCCTAATAATTAAGAAATTGATCATTTAACCTAATAAAAGTTAGGTTTGCAATCAAAATGATCACAGTTTGCATAGCTCTGATGTCACTATTTCCAGAACCCTTATTTTGATTGTACAATTGACACGACCGATACATTAATTTTTAATGGCGATAAAAATAGTTTAGAGTCTTTACAAAATCCTTATGAAGAGTTCATTAAGTAGCATATGAACCAAAAGAAAGTAGAAATCATTCGTAAGAAGCGAAATAAGCAATCCGGTGTATTAGAGTTGGTATCCCAGATTATTTTACGAAGAAAAACAATTGCTCTCCTTGTAATCATCCTCATTCTAATCATGGGAATTAGTTCTTATGTAATTTATTCAAATTATTCAAAATCTAAGAATTCAGTCAGAATAGGATATTTACGAGGAGATTTGCATCAACTAGCGTTTTTCGTTGCTTCAGAAAAAGAATGGTATAAAGAAGAAGGCGTTGATGTTTCAGCTTCCTTTTACAGTAATGGTGTAGAGGAAATGGATGCATTTACCTCAGGATCAATAGATATCGGTTATCTAGGCATTGCACCGGCATTATTAAAGCGCATAAATGCACAGACAGACATAAAGATAGTTGCTGCAGTGAACTATCATGGGTCTGCCATCGTTGTCTCCACAGATTCTTCTCTTTCTTCCATTTCCGATTTGGAGGGGAAAGTTATTGCCATCCCAGGATATGGAACAG
>JAECRW010000165.1 GCA_016294985.1 Candidatus Sifarchaeum marinoarchaea
ATAGTTTCCACACCCGAAAAAGGAAAATTCGTGTTATATAATCCTGCCTTCGATATAACTCCTGGGAATCTTATCGATTTAATTATTACGGACATTGGAGCTTTTAGCCCTGAACAAATTCGCACTTTAACTCCAGCAATCGTTGAGAATAAAGTCAAAAGAAGATTAGAACCCGAACTCACCTTACCGGAGCACATTCGCTTTTATCTTTAATCAATCAATTTACAAGTGACTTAAATGCCAAGAATCGCGATTGTAGAACCCGAAAGATGTAAACCAAAAGACTGTGGACTCGTGTGCATCAAATATTGCCCAGGAGTCCGCATGGGTGAAGAAACAATTACACTTGATCCAGAAACTGGTAAAGCGAGAATCGCAGAGAACTTATGTACTGGGACTGGAATTTGTGTGAAGAAGTGCCCATTTGGGGCAATACATGTAGTGAATTTACCTGAAGAACTGGAAAAAGATGTTTCCCATCGTTATGGACCTAATAGATTTATATTGTATCGATTACCGATCCCGAGACAAGAAAAAGTGACTGGACTTATCGGACAGAATGGTACTGGGAAATCAACTGCCTTAAGAATTCTTTCGGGTGATTTTAAACCTAATTTTGGCCTCTATGATAAACCACCGGAATGGGATGAGATAATCAAGGCTTACAGAGGCTCTGAGTTACAATTGTATTTTGAAAGACTTTCAACGGAATCAATACGTGTTGTTCAGAAGCCGCAATATGTTGACAAGATACCAAAAGTAACTAAAGGGGTTGTATCTGAGCTACTTGAGAAGGTGGACGAACGAAATGTGCTAAAAAACGTTATAACAGATCTGCGGATAGAAGCGATAATGGACAGAGAACTTAGTGTGATCTCTGGTGGGGAACTTCAACGTGTTGCTATTGCAGCAGTGATATCAAGAGATGCAGAGGTCTATCTATTTGATGAGCCTTCTAGCTATCTGGATATATACCAGCGCGTAGAAGTTGCTAAAGTTATTCAAAACTTGGCAAAAGAAGGAAAAACAGTCATTGTAGTGGAACATGACTTAGCAGTACTAGATTATCTTTCTGAATACGTCTGTGTATTATATGGCGTGCCAAGTGTTTACGGCATAGTCAGTCACCCACACGGAGTACGAGAAGGTATCAATATATTCCTTGATGGCTACCTCCCATCTGAGAATATGAGATTTAGAAAAGACGCAATTCAATTTCATTTGAGACCACCAAGATCAAAACCTACTGGTAAAGCATTTTTCGAATTTGGCGAACTTGAGAAAAGATATGAGGGGTTTAATCTCGTCACAGAGAGTGGTAGAATACATTCCGGAGAGGTAATAGGAATTCTTGGTGCCAACGCACTGGGCAAAAGCACTTTTATTAACTTGTTAGCAGGTGTTGAAGAACCCGATGCTGGTGAAGTACCCTCTGAAGATCTAAAGGTGAGTCATAAGCCTCAATACATTTCCCCAAGTTTTGATGGCACAGTACAAGAATTGTTTCACGAAGAAGTGGGTAAAGTCATTAACTCAGAATGGTTTAAGTCGGAAGTTAACCGTCCACTAACTCTTGATCCTTTGCTCGATTGTTCTGTCCAGAGTTTATCAGGAGGTGAATTACAACGTGTAGCGATTGCACTCTGCTTGGCACGACCTGCAGAAATCTATCTTTTAGACGAACCAAGTGCATTTCTTGATGTAGAGCAAAGGCTAGCAGCGGCACGTGCTATTAAAAAGATAGTTGAGAGCAGAGACGTTGTAGCATTTGTTGTTGAGCACGATATTGTGACAATTGATTATTTAAGCGATCGTCTAATGATTTTTTCTGGGAAGCCATCAATAGAGGGTAATGCGATGGCACCTGTTGATCTTCGCACAGGAATGAACAGATTTTTAGAATTGATGAAGATAACATTTAGACGCGATCCTCAAACAGGAAGGCCACGCGTAAATAAAGAAGATTCAAAGTTAGATCGCCTTCAACGAGAGTCAGGTGAATATTATTACGTTTGAATTTCATAAGCCCTAATCATGTGAAATTGATGATTAGGTGCGTTCCCATATTGGCTTCATCACCTTTTTACCGTTAATAATTAAGCGATTTGATGCGATAACGACGAACAGTATTAAATTTACTTTCATTTTAAATATGAAATCACACAAACATGTTTAATAGAATTTTTAGTTATGATGCTAGTGATGCCAGTTGGAGCTTCGTGAAATTCTAAGGGAAGTTTTTGACAAATTAAAAAATGGAGAAAACGTTGAGGAAAGAATAGAGGCTGCCTCCACCCTCTGGAACCTGAGCATATCTAACCCTGAGGACTTATTCGATAGCATTGAAACTTTAGGTTATTATTTATCGGATTCTGAGCCTGCCGTGAGAGGACTTATCGCGTGGACACTTTATACTCTTTCCATGAAGGATTCCTACATTCTATTGCCATTATTGGACGAGATTGGAAGTGCATTGTTAGACAGCGATTTAAACGTTCGCCGTTATGCAGCAAATACCTTGGTTGAAATATCCAGAGAGTTTTCAGATCATGTACGGGTTTTAACTCCTACGTTAGCAAAAGCATTAGAAGACCCTTCTGTAGATGTAAGAATTGCTGTGGAAAAAGTTCAAAAGAATATCCTTGCTGGAAAAACTCAGGCTGAACCTCTTGAAAATACAAAGGTAAAACAACCATCTATAGCAAAAGAAATTGTTTCGGAGATCTCAGTGCCAAGGAGTATTATTGATGAGATATCGCTTAGTCAACGAATTAATGTAATAAATGACAAAGTACAATATCGTCTTTCTGTATTCAATGATTCTCTTTCTGATATATCAGAAGTTGTTTGTGTCATAATTGGCCATCCGGGTGGTTTGAAGCCTGAACAACCACTTATGCAACGAAGAACAAATGTACTTTCCAAAGCTATGACTAATTTTGATTTTATTTTCAAAAACACGCAAGATTTTTTAGAGGGCACTATATACGCTACGATTTCTTTTATAGATAAACAGAATATCATTCATACAATATCAAACGAGCCATATTCTGTCCAATTCGCGTATAAGTTTCTCAAAAAATTGGAGAACAAGTCTTTAGAATTTTATGAAGAATATATAAGAAAAAATGAACATAGCCGTCCTATTGAAGTTCAAGTTCATGCGAGACATGTGGTCGGTGATGATGTTTTTTCGCGTATAAAAAAGGTTTTGGACATATTAAACATTCAGGTAATTCATGAAGAATCAGAGACTATCTCAGACGTATTCTCGGGCATAATTAAGGGCTTATCTAAGAGTATAATTCACCGCCAGATTTATGCGCTCCAGTTCAATATTATAGGCCCATTAATGCAACATAAAAATACCAGATACTTCGCTCTTAAGTTCAATATAGCAGGGCCTGATGAAAGAATTCGATCTATTGTTAGTTTTGATATTAGAAATGAAATTAAGAGATATCTGCAACTTGTAGAAGATATTGAACCTCCAGAACCAAAACAACAAAATTCAAACAGAGAACCTTCAGAATCAGCAGTACATAGGCCAAATGGAAGCTTAGAATCGAAATCATGTAGCAATTGCGGAAGTTTACTTCCAACAAAAGCAAAATATTGTAATGAATGTGGCGAGCTCCAATATCGATCTTTTAACTAATGACTGGATGAAAAACGATATAATCACAACTGCCATAAGCAAAGTTTGAACATAACTACGGGATAGTGCTTCTAACGATGAATGCCAAAAGAGATCCTAGAGAGAGACCAACCGCCGATGAAACATTTCTTGAGATCTGCGGTGTCGTAAGCAAAAGAAGCAC
>JAECRW010000027.1 GCA_016294985.1 Candidatus Sifarchaeum marinoarchaea
AAGTCACTTTAGCAAAAATGCTTACGAAAGTTGATTTTCTTATAAGTGCAGCTCATTTTACAGGGCATGCGTTCGCTGGACCAGGTGGCGCTATCAAAAATATTGGTATGGGCTGCGCAGGTAAGACAAGTAAAGGATTGGTTCATTTCAAAAACTTTCCAAAGGTCAATCCGAGCATCTGTGACGGGTCTCCTAGCTATCCAATCGCCCCTTGTATTGCGGCTTGCCCAGTTGACGCAGTCACCAAAGAGAACAATAATGCTATGATTGATGAAGAAAAATGTATATTTTGCTATGCATGCGTTGTAAAATGCCCACAAAAAGCTATTGAAACAGAACGAACTGAATTAGACTTTTTACAAAGAGCAATCGGTGATTTAGCAGCAGCTTTTGTCGACACCATTGGCAAAGAGAATGTTTATAATTTTAACTTCCTGATCGAGATCGATTGGAACTGCGACTGCGAGCATCTCCAAAAGGGCTGGAATGATGTCCCCATAGTACCTGATCTGGGTATTTTAGCATCTGCCGATCCACTTGCAATTGATCAAGCCTCCATCGATCTCATAAACGCAGCCCCAGGCATACCTGGATCAATGGCGGAGGAATGTGGCGTCATGGAGCCAGGAGCAGATAAGCTAGGGGGTATATTGAAAGATATTGATCCTCAAAATCTCCTAGTCGCAGCAGAAGAAATCGGACTAGGAAGTCGTAAGTACAAACTTGAGAAAATAGAAATGTCATAACCCCAATCCAAGTAGCCACTGTTGTTATTATGCAATATTTAAGAAAAAAAACTTGTTCCTTAAAGGAGTGTAGACCTTATAGAGTTTTATTAAGGGATCTTCTCGTCAGCTAGTTACAAATTGCAAATCGTGAAGCATAGAAAAAGTTATAATGTAATTATTACTCTGTTGGCGATATATCATTTATCATATAACTATTATATACACTTATATACACTTTTAGAGAGGCAGAATTCTTATGGCAGAATCAAAAACTGACGTTTTCGATATGATGAAAGGTGAGATCTTAGCAAATGCAGAAGAAAAGGCAAAAGAGATTTTAAATCGCGCAAATCAAATAGCTAGTGAAATTTCGGAAGATGTGAAAATAAGAGCAGAGAGAATATCAAAAAGCATTTTAGAACAAGCTAAAAAGGACGCAGATCTCAAATTAAGAAGAGAAATTGCAAAAGCTAAACTTACTACGAGAACGAACTTACTGAAAAGTAAGGAAGCACTGCTTAATGAGGCTTTTAATCAGGCATGGGAAAAATTAAAAGAAATAGTGAACTCAGCGAAATACCCTAGCGTACTCAATGATGTAGTAATTGAGGCTGCATGTGGCTTAGGCGGCGGAGATCTCAAAGTGAAGATTCAAACAGGTCATGGAAAATATATGAATACACAGCAGGTTCAGCAAGCCGTTATACAGAAAATTGCCAATCCAACAACGCTACAGGTGATTGAAGAAGATTTGCGGAGTATTGGAGGAGCAATTGTAACTAACAATGATGAAACAATAATAATTGATAACACTTTTGAAGCGAGAATAAGGCGAATGAGAGAGAATATAAGAATTGAAATAGCCAAGATCTTATTTAAATAGAGAAGATGACATATCTTCGATTATAAAAGATAATTTTCTCGCATAGATCGATTTATCCCTTCATCTAGGTATTTAGGAGGTCTAAAGAATTAGCGAAATGGAAACAACCGAAGGAGAGGAGTTACTAGTCCTACTAGATCAATATCTTGCATGCGGAATCCACATTGGAACACAAATTGCTACAAAAAGTATGAAACCATTTATTTACAGAGTTCGGAATGATGGTCTTTACGTCCTTGATGTAAGAACCACAGATCTACGAATTAGGGCTGCAGCAAAGTTCTTATCAAGGTACGAACCCGATAGAATCCTTGTGGTTTCAGCGAGGGCTTATGGTTTTAAACCCATTGAAGCCTTTTGCGAGGCGATTAAATGTCAAGCTATACCGAGACGCTTTATCCCGGGGACATTAACGAATCCAAATATTGAAGAATATTTGGAACCTGATGTGATCTTGATTACTGACCCTCGTGCAGACAGGCAGGCTTTAAAAGAAGGTTTACGCGTGGGTATTCCAGTAGTTGCGCTCTGTGACACCGATAATGGTACTAAAAATGTAGATATTGTCATCCCAGCAAATAATAAGGGAAGACGTGCACTCTCATTGATATTTTGGCTTCTTTCAAGAGAAATCCTTAAAGAACGCGGCGAGATTGCAAGTAACGAAGAGTTCAAATTACCTCTTTCAGAATTTGAAAGTAAAGTTAGACGTGAGCAATAAAGCGTACGTTTTTTGATATTATTCCTTTAATGCTCTGTTCAAATGAGCATTTATAATCTTTTCGAAATATTCTAAAAATTCGCGCCACTGAGCATGTAGGTATGATTAAGTTGCCCCTGACAGGTGGCATTAAATACATGATAATCTTTTTATTTAAACCAGTTGATGAGAAAAAGTTCTAGTCAGAATATTTGGATTATGAGGACATAAAACACAGTTTGGAGCTTGTTAACTGTTTTGTTAAGGAAAGTTTTTATCATAAAAGTTATGCAGTGATGATATGAATAATCATCTTGAGAATTTGACGATTTTAAAACTTGGTGGTAGCGTAATCACTGATAAATCAATACAAAATCAGGCTGATACGAAAACTATCCAACGGATAGCAAAAGAAATCTCAAGAATTTCAATAGCCTCAACACCCTTAATTTTAGTTCACGGAGGAGGCTCATTTGGACATCCTATTGCAAGTTTGTATCAGATACACAAAGGATTGCACTCATCTAGCCAAAAAATCGGTTTTTCAAAAACAAGGAGTGCTATGTCGAATCTAAATAAAATTGTTGTTGATATCTTTTTAGGCGAAGACATTCCTGTGGTTTCTGTACAGCCCTCTGCATGCACTATTACTAGCAGTGGTCGGGTCAAACATATGGATCTTGAGCCCACAAGAAGTTTGCTACAATTTGGTTTTGTCCCAATCCTTCATGGAGACGCAGTAATAGATCTTGCACAAGGAATCGCTATATTATCTGGTGATCAAATCGTTACGTATTTAGCAAAAGAACTCCCTGTGAAAAAAGTCATTTTTGGAACAAATGTGGATGGTTTACTTGATTTAAACAAAAAACTGATACCAAAAGTCAATAATGAAAACTTTGAGACTTTGTTTATGTTTGCTAAAGAATCCGTTGCTTCGGACGTTACCGGTGGAATGCTTGGCAAGTTAAAGGAAATCGAACCTTTAATGAAAGAAGGCGTAGAAACCATAATATTAAATGCAAAGAAGCCAGGTATCATTGAAGAAGTTTTAAAAGGAAAAGAAGTAGTAGGCACATATTTCACACAGCGATAAATACATCAGGTTGAGGTTTTTACGTTGAACAACCAGGCTACAGTATCAAGAAAATTGGATCATATCAAGATATGTTTAAATAAAGATGTCCAAGCGAAAACCAAATCTGCTGGGTTCGACGATGTTGAATTTGTTCACCGTGCACTTCCAGAATCAAATTTGGCAAATATTAACACCAAAAGCAAATTATTTGGACATGAATTTTCTGCTCCAATAATTATTAGCGCTATGACAGGTGGACATCCAGTTGCTGAAAAGATCAACAAAACTCTGGCAATTGCAGCGCAAGAGTTAGGAATAGGTCTTGGCTTGGGAAGCCAAAGAGCTGCACTTGAAAACCCTCAATTAGAAAAAACATATTCAATTGCCAGAGAATATGCACCAGAGGCGTTCTTAATTGGAAATATTGGTGCACCGCAATTAGTAGATGGTACTATCGAATTAAAAGAGGCACAAAAAGTTATTGATATTATTGATGGAAATGCTTTAGCAATCCATCTAAACGCACTACAGGAAGCTATTCAACCTGAAGGAGACTCAAACTATTCAGGCGTAATTCAAGCAATTGATAAACTTGCGGAGGAATTAGATGTACCAATAATAATAAAAGAAACTGGAGCAGGTATCTCTGGAGAAATTGCCAGTCTGCTTGAAAAGACTGGTGTAGCTGGAATAGACGTCCAGGGAGCAGGAGGAACTAGTTTTTCTGCGGTTGAAGTATATCGTGCTGAAGAACAAGGATTAGAACGTTTAAAGAGGTTTGGAAAAGTATTCTGGGACTGGGGGTTGCCTACAGTTGTAAGCACGGTTGAAGTAGCGCGTGCAACTTCGCAAGTGGAAATAATTGCTTCAGGTGGAATTAGAAACGGTCTAGACATTGCTAAGGCGATAGCACTAGGTGCGGAGGGTATAGGAATAGCGTTACCACTGCTTGCTCCCGCCTTCAGTGGAGATGTTGAGACTGTTAAATCTATTATAGATCTTCTTGTCAAAGAATTAAAATGCGCGATGTTTCTCACCGGAGCACGTGCAATTAAAGATCTCAAAAATGTGCCCTGCATCATTTCAGGAAAAAGTGCAAACTGGTTAACGTTACGAGGAATTGACATTTCAATGTATGCACAACGTTCATTATAGAAAAATTGAATTTGTATTGATTTAAAGAGTTAAGTTCTATTTATCCTATAACTAAGTTGAAATGCGCAAAAAAACTATTCGATTTTCCTACTGTAGAAGAAAGTACCGATTGAACGAGAAACACTATGTCTGTTGACACAAAAGTTTTTAAAAAGTTCAACAACTATGATCAATGGTAAATTTCAAAAAGTGAAGGATGAAAGCGTTGTATTAGAACGCGCACTTATGAAGGATGAAAGCGTTGCATTTCTTCTCGGAAAGCGACGCATGAAGCGAGGTGTGAAAGTATGAGCAAACCGTTTTATGTTAAGTTTGATGTGCCAAAAGATTTAGCAGATTCTGCCCTTGAGGTGCTGGCAGCAGCAAGAGACACTGGAAAGATTTCTAAAGGGACAAACGAAACGACAAAAGTCGTGGAACGTGGAACAGCGAAACTTGTTCTTATCGCAGAAGATGTTGATCCTCCTGAGATTGTAGCACATTTACCCTTACTCTGTGAGGAGAAAAATGTCCCGTATATCTATATAGCTTCAAAAATGGGGATCGGAACATCATCAGGAATAGAAGTACCTTCTGCAGCCGCTGCGATCACAGATGCTGGAGATGCTGACAAACTACTAAAAGGTATTATAGAAAAAATAAAGGCTTTGTAAAGCAAAGCGACATATAATACGGAGGAAACCACATGAGCGAAGATATGGGATATCCTGCAGAGGTAATTCAAGTTATTGGAAGAACTGGTGTTACAGGAGAAATTCTCCAAGTGAAAGTCAGAATTTTAGAAGGCCGAGATCAGGGTAGAATTTTGACACGGAATGTAAAAGGACCAGTACGCATGGGCGATGTCTTAGTGCTAAGAGAAGTTGAACGAGAAGCGAGAAAACTAAAGACGCCGTAACCTTTTGCCTTTAATTTTGCATACTTCATGGAGTATGTTGGATATACCATTCTGCAAATCGTTTTAGAGCTCGCATTCTATGTGAAAATTGATTTTTTTGGGAGATACTCATTTCTGCAAATGTCTTATCGCTCCCATTTGGTATAAAAATCGGATCGAAACCGAAACCACCGCTTCCACGAATAGACTTTACAATTTGACCTTTGGTCTCTCCTAAAAAGGAAATAATACCTTTTTCGGGTCGTCCGTAACTTAAAACTGCCTTAAAAGATGCAATTCGTTTTGTTTCATCTTTTAATAAATCAAGAATTCCCTCACACCCTACTGTTCTGTATACATATGAGGAATAGGGGCCAGGAAATCCATTTAACGTATCAATGAATAATCCCGCATCTTCTACTAAGATTTCTTTGTCATATTGCTCTAAAATGACCTTTGCAGCATGTTCTGAAATTTCCTGTAAATCATCAGCTTGAATCTCCATCTTCTTTATAGGTAGATGTTGAAGGGTTAATCCAAATTCGTCTAATACAAGTGTTGCTTCTTTGAATTTATTGAGATTGCTTGTAATTAGATATAACATGTGTTAACTTCATCCTTATGACATTCGTAGATATCTTCCTCTTTTCCGAATCGATTCCATACGGCCATAAACCTCTTCTGCAAGCACTGAACCAGTTTCTTCCTTATAACCCTCAAGAATTTCTCTAAAAACTTCATCAACATATTTGTAGTGAGTGCTTTCAAGTGCTCTCTTCATTAAGTGAAGATCCACAGCCTTATCTTCGATTGAAGAGGAGTTATAACCCAACCCAAAGTCGATAAAATAAATTTTGCCTGTTTTTGTTAGAATCATATTAGATGTGGTGAGATCTCCATGTATCAAATTGCTTTTATGTAGTCTGCCAATAAGAATTCCTATTTGTCGTGCGACGACTCTTCGTCTTTCAGGGTTCAAAGTATCAAGAACTTCCTTTAATCTTCGGCCATCAATGAATTCAATTATGAGAGTTTTTTCTTGTTTGTCAATTTCATAAACAGTGGGAGTAGGTACTCCTGCTCTTTTCGCGTTTCGTAACAGGTTTGCCTCACGTACAGTTCTGGTAACTCGTAAGGTCATATCAAGTTCAGGTGCTCTATAATCTTTTTTAACTCGTTGTTTTCGTATAATTTCTTTTGAATACCACGTTTCTCTGTAAAGATGGGCTTCTGCTCCTTTTGTTAAGAGCATTTTTCTATCACCTTTTTCATCCTTTGCCCGTCATCCACCTAAGTTCTTGTAAATTCAAAAGCACTTAAACCCCATTTAGGGAGGATTTGGCTGTTCTTAACATCTAAAATATCACCTTGCATAAACTGAATTAATCCTGTCCAAGCAATCATAACGCCATTATCTCCGGCGAGATCTGGTGATATGGCGAGAAACTTAGCATCATGCTCCTCTTCGGATATGATGTGAAGCATCTCCTGAAGTCTTTTGTTAGCAGCAACGCCTCCTGTTAACAAAACTTCCGACTTTTCGGTATGAGCTAAAGCGCGTTCAGTAACCTCTGTAAGCATCGCAAAGGAGACTTCTTGTAAACTGAAGCAGAGATCTTCAAGTTGTACTCCTTCTTTCAATATATTCACGGCCGCAGTTAATAAACCTGAAAAGGTAAGATCCATTCCCTTCACACTATAAGGCAGCGATATAAAGTTTCTAGCACTATTTTTAGCTAGTTTTTCTATCTTTGGTCCACCAGGATGGGTCAGCCCCGCAGCACGTGCGAAAGTATCAAGCATATTTCCTAGTGCGATATCGAGAGTTTCCCCAAATACCCTATATCTGCCCGCTTCGTAGGCGGATACAATTGTATTACCACCCGATACATACACGACAAGCGGATCCTTAAAACCTGTTATAAGCCGTCCTAACTCTATATGTGCTACGCAGTGATTAACACCAACTAACGGAATATCTAATAGGAGTGCGAGTGTCCGTGCTGCCGTTGCAGTAATACGTAGACAAGGTCCTAATCCAGGTCCCCTTGAAAATGCAATCAATTCTATGTCCTTTAAAGTTAAATCACTTTTTTCTAATGTTTCTAGGAGTTTTGCTGCAAGAACGTCTACATGGTGTTGTGCAGCTTCTCTTGGATGAATTCCTCCACTTTTTGGAACATATTCACTGCGGACATTTGCATATGTCTTTCCGTCAGAATCGATAATTCCTATTCCAAGAGTATGAGCAGTCCCCTCAAGCCCTATACAAAGCATTTAGTGCCACTTCTGCTTAAAAAAAGATGTATGTAATCTAAGAGAAACAAAAGAAATACGTTTTATTCCTTTTTCGTCTTCTTTGTTTTAGTTTTTCCTTTGGTTGTTCCTTTGGTTGTTCCTTTAGTTTTTCCTTTAGTTTTTCCTTTAGTCTTTTCTTCTGGAGTCTTAAAGGCCGTATAACCACATTTTCCACATGCGAATCGATCATAATGATCTGCCATAAATGAATTACAACGAGGACATTTCCGTTTAAGTAAGGTAATCTTATCTCCATCAATTTTGTAATACTTAGATACCATCTTAATCCCGCTTCCTTGTTTTCCAATATTTAAAATGTTTTTAATATGAGAGAATACTGAATCTGTATTCATTAATAAGATTAATTTTATTCCTCAGCCGATTTTCCTCTGTTTCTTTTGACAATATGCGAAGATTCTACCTTCTTGCCTTCTGATGGTGAAGCGTAAACTCTAGCATATATTTTTGTTGCTGAAATGCCAAATTCTGTGAGTATCTTCTCAACGAACAGCGCTTCTTTATCGCAGTTTAAAAGTGCAGCAAGTTTGTCTCTAATTTCTGCACGCGTTGGGGTTGCTGCTCTCGGATGTCTCACTATGCATTCAAGTTCCTTTCGATTTAATAACGGGTTCTCAAATTCCTTTAGAATCTCAATATCAACACTCAAACTCAACATCCTCCATTAGGAGTCTTACGTAAATTCAGTGGTATCTTTAAATCTTTCGATAAGCAAAAAGGTCTCAACTAACCCTTTTCTCGTTTCCTGCAAGGCCTATATGCTTGTTGGCGAATTTAACGAACCTTAAGCGCATATTTGCCTGGTTTACTCACATTCAACTGTTTTGCTATTTGATTTTCTTCTAACGAGAAAATCCAAACGATTCCTGTGAAGTCTTCACTTAAAGTATATGTTTTGCAGTCAGGACACTGAGATTTCTCAGAGAAGATTCTATGACAAACTCGACAAGCTTTTTCCTTCATATTTATCACCATCTAGTAAGAGTGATCACCTTCGTCTTTTTTTTCGTCTTTTCTTAGGTTTTGGCTTTTCAACTTCAGCAGCAGCAGCTTCCTCTTCAGGTGAAGCGGACAACTCTTTGACCCAGTCTTCAATCCATGTCTTTGCACCTAGTCCTGGCTGTCGCATTGAGAGACCCATTCGAATTGCATTCTTAGTTAAGGATATAGCAATAACTCGCGCTCTGATTTTGTCACCAACTCGAATCATCTTGTTGCTTTCTCTTCCTTGTAACGCATGTTTTCCATCATACGAAAAGAAATCGTCATATACTTGAGAAACGTGGATTAAAGCATCAATACAGCCCAATCTGACAAAGAGACCGAAGTCTGTAGCCTCTACGACTTCTCCTTCGACGATTTCATGATCTTCTGGCTTATATGATAAGATATTAAAAATTATATCGTGATATGCAGCACCATCACCGGGAATTAATTTGCCAACTCCTATATCCTCGATGCCAGTAACCGCAATAATTAATCCTAAATCTGGATTGATTATTCCTTCATAATTATCACGGCAAATTTCCAAAACCACGTCTTCTAAAGATTCTCCAAATCGACTTGGATCGACTCTCACTGTGTCCTGAATTTTGATAAGCTTATACAATATATCTTTCCCCTTAAGTGCTCTAAGAATAAAAGGATTAGAGTAAAAGTTAGGAAAAGCGAGCTACTTCACTTCTGTACCGTATATTTAAAAGTTTTATTATTTGACGAACCTTTCATTTATTGAAAAACAAACCACGCGCTTGTAACCATAAGGAGAAACACTAAAAAACAGTGCACCCTACATTTAATAAATTCAATTTCTCGCAGCCATGTATAGAATAAGAATTAGGAGTGCAACTCTAATGAAAAAGACGATACAAAGCGAAATCAACATTGGCATGGTCGGCCACGTGGATCATGGCAAAACTAGTTTAGTACAGGCCCTTAGCGGCGTATGGACTGATACGCACAGCGAAGAACTAAGACGTGGAATTTCAATCAAGTTGGGCTATGCTGACTGTAATATTTACAAATGCATGGGTTGCGAGCCACCCTATTATACTACTGAAAAAAAATGTCCAGCATGTGGCTCAAAAACAGAATTTGTTAGAAAAATTAGCTTCGTTGACGCCCCAGGACATGAAATATTAATGGCAAGAATGTTATCGGGCGCTGCAATCATGGATGGCGCTGTACTTGTCATTGCTGCTAATGAACACGCTCCACAGCCACAAACGCGTGAGCATCTTGCTGCCCTACAGATTACAGGAATTGATAAAATCATCGTGGCACAAAATAAAGTTGAATTAGTTTCTGATGAGGATGCAAAAGAGAATTACGAACAAATCCACAACTTCGTTAAACAAACACTGGATATTGATGTTCCTATAATTCCTATTTCGGCACTTCATAAAGCAAATATTGATGTGGTTACTTCAGCACTAGAGCAATTTATTCCAACTCCAAAAAGAGATATTAACAAGCCAGCAAAACTGTATGTTGCACGATCCTTTGATATTAACAAGCCAGGAGCTACAGTAAAACAATTAAAGGGAGGAGTTATCGGGGGCACGATTCTCGAAGGCACTTTTAAGATCGACGATGAAATCGAGATAGCACCTGGTATTCAGCAACAAAAAGAGGGTAAGTACGAACGATTATACTCGGTCGTTACAACAGTACAGGCAGGCGGCAATGTCAAGTTAGAAGAAGCAAAGCCTGGAGGGCTTATTGCTTTAGGAACTAAACTAGACCCCTCTCTTACAAAAGGGGATGGCTTAGTCGGAAATGTTGTTGGAAAACCCGACAATCTTCCTCCAGTATGGGAAAAAACACTACAAGCCCAAGTTACACTTCTCGATCGAGTGGTAGGCCTTGCTGAGGAAAAAAAGGTGATGCCAATCAAAATCAATGAACCACTTATGCTGACGGTTGGAGCCGCTGCAACCGTTGGTAAAGTCAAAGAAGCGGGTAAAAATGCCGAATTAGAGCTTCAGAAACCCGTATGCATCGAGGAAGGCAGTAGGATTGCAATTAGTCGGAGAATAAGTGGCCGATGGCGGCTGATTGGCTGGGGGATTGTGCAGTCTTGAGCACCTTCTAAAAACTCAAATGCTAAGTTTCAAAATGTTAAAACCTCTAAAAAGGTGAATTGTGTGGTTTTAGGTATTATTATTGATTCAAATTTTTTATAATGCTCTCAGAGATACAAATCAACATTTTATCAGAGCTTGATCGCCTTGTACACAGATCATATGAGTTAGTTGCTCTAAGTGGAATTGTAACAGAACTCCAAGGATTATTGAAGAATTCTAAACCAAAAAAAAGAAAGAAGGTCGAATTCGCCTTACGATTTATTGACAAATACAAAATCAAAATATTAGATGAAGAAATCCTTCCTATTGAAACGACAGACGAATACATACATAGAATTGCGAAAAAGAAGAAATACATTGTTGCTACAAATGATAAGAATTTAAGACAGAAACTACGGGAAGACAATATTTCGGTTATCTATCTGAGGCAAAAAACATACCTATCAGTGGATGGTTTTCTTGGATAAAAAGAAAAAGTCAATTACATAATCGTGATGGTTAAACTGATCTATAAGGTGCACCCTTATATTCTGATGACGTTTCTAACAAAAAAAACAAATGCAATTATGATTTTGTTAAAAAAGAGAATTGGGTAGAATTGGTGAGGGGAAGACTTGGAGTTTGCATTTCCCCTTATCCTTCCCGTTTATGTCATAGTGAGACTTTTTCCATTTCATTCTACTTTTATTCAAGGATTTCTTCTGATTCCCTCTTGCTGTACCAGAGACCAAAGGCGAGTGCTGCTGTTAGAATAATCACTATGGCAATGCCTAGTAACGATGGATTGAAAGCGAAGCTACTGACTGGTTCTCCGGCTATGTAGCTAATTACAGAGACCTGCAGAATAAGTGGGCCAACTAGAAGCGCAATGAGATTAATTACTTTCATCATTGGGTTCAACGCCGGTCCTGCGGTATCCTTCAAGGGATCGCCTACCGTATCACCAATAACAGCTGCCTTATGAGCATCTGAGCCTTTTCCGCCGTAGAGTCCGTCCTCAATGCTCTTTTTGGCGTTGTCAAAGGCTCCACCTGCGTTTGCCATAAACACTGCTAACAATTGACTAGCTATAATTGCCCCTCCTAGAAATCCTCCGAGCGCTACACCACTTAATAGGAATCCTACAAGTAAAGGTGAAGCTATTGCAAGTATTCCGAGAGGTAGGAGTTCTTTTTGAGCAGCTCTAGTAGATATACTTACACATCGCTCATAGTCGGGGTCTGCTTTTCCTTCCCATAATCCGGGAATTTCTGCAAATTGTCTTCGGACTTCTCTAATCATCTTCGCAGCCGCTTTACCAACAGCCTTAACTGATATCGAACTGAAGAGGAGTGGGATCGCTCCACCAACAAGTAATCCAATAAAGATTAATGGAATTGACAGATCTAAGATTAGTAATTCTTCACCACCTAAAAGCAGTGGGAGTTCTATATATGACCTAAAGAGCGATACTGCGGCTATTACTGCAGATGCTATGGCTATTCCTTTTGTAACTGCTTTAGTTGTATTACCAACTGAGTCCATATCTGCTAAGACGTCTTTAGCTCGAGGGGTAAATGATTCATCTTTTGTCATCTCAGCAATCCCCTGCGCGTTATCTGCGATGGGGCCGAACGTGTCCATAGCAACGTTATTTCCTGTCAACGTTAATTGTCCGATACCGCAAAGCGCAACACCATAGAATGCCGTTACACCAAGCGTACCAAAGATTATCACTGAAACAAAAATTGCTATGGCTATACTCACTATCGCCCATACACTTGATTCATATCCTACAGCGATTCCTTCGAGGAGATTAGTTGCAGCACCGGTTTGGCATGCTTTTGACATGCCTTTAACAGCTTTACTCTCTGTCGAGGTGAAATGCTCTGTTAAAAAGTTCGTTGAGACTGCAAGACCAATTCCAGCCATTATTGCAACTGGGAAATTCCACCAAACTATAGCTGATCCTGTATTTAAATCAGTTAATCCTTGCATATAGAAATAGCTGAGAATGAAGAAACCAATTATAGAAGCCACAGCTGAAACACTATATCCACGAGTTATCGCTCTCATTGCATTTTCTCTCTCACCACGGAGTCTTACAGCATAAGTTCCGATAATCGAGCTTAAAACGCCAATAGCTCTAACCATAAGTGGGAATAATACACCTTTAAAACCATAAATTGCTGGTGGGAACGCAGCTAGGCCTAATATCATTGCTGCGACTTCTGTAACCTCATATGACTCGAATATATCTGCAGCCATCCCTGCACAGTCACCAACATTATCACCAACCAAGTCAGCTACCACAGCAGCGTTCCTCGGATCATCTTCAGGGATTCCTTTCTCAACTTTGCCTACAAGGTCTGCCCCAACATCGGCAGCTTTTGTAAAAATTCCGCCACCAACTCGGTAGAATAACGCTATGAGTGTTCCACCAAATCCAAAGCCCAATAAAACTTCGAATGCCCATTCACGAAAGATTATGAAAGCAATTATACCTCCAAGCAACCCTAGTCCGTCTGTTAGCATACCAGCTACCGTTCCACCTCTGTATGCTATCTTAACAGCATCCCCGAAACTCTTATTTGCAGCTGCAGCTACTCTGACGTTTGCTCGGGTAGCAATATTCATACCGGCGTATCCTACAGTTGCTGAAAATCCTGCACCCATCAGAAAAGCTAACATACGACCTAGCCGAATCGATGGGAATCCCTCTGGCTGATGCGCGGGCAACATTACCAGAATGGCCGCTAATATTGCAACCATAACCCCTATTGAGGTGAGTTGCTTCTTTAAATAAGAGTTGGCTCCTACTTGTATGGCATTGGAAATTCTGTTCATTTCCTTTGTTCCAGTAGGGTGCTTCAAAGTCTGGAATGCAAGAAGAACCGCATAAATTAATCCAGCTACTGCTATAATTACTATCATGATTGTAAAGTTCGAGTCTAATGCAGTTAGTTCTATAACCATCTTTTCTCACCTTTTTTCAAATGAAACAGGAGGATACTTTTAAAGTTATTGGCGAATAGTTGCCATAGGAAAAAAAGGATGAAACAACCAAACAACACACTACATGCTAAATCGAAAACTTTACAAAGTCTTTTACGGAATAGAATGAAGGCTCTTTCAAGATAAGGACAGAAATTGTCTAAGATCTTTAGAACAAACCCTTCCTGAAGTGGAGGCTTAAAAAAATGAGTGACAAAGAGGATTTACGCGCTCCAATTTGCACAATCATGGGGCATATAGATCATGGCAAGACCTCACTGCTAGACAAAATCCGTGGTACAGCAGTGCAGAAAAGAGAAGCAGGAGGCATTACACAGCACATTGGTGCAAGTTTTTTTCCAATGGAGACAATTAAAGAAGTTAGTGGGAAATTACTTGATACTTTCAAAGTTGAATTCACTTTACCAGGTCTTTTAATAATCGATACACCAGGACACGAAAGCTTCATAAATCTCCGGGCTCGTGGAGCGAGTGTGGCTGATATTGCAATTCTTGTGATAGATGTAATGGATGGATTCATGCCACAAAGTTGGGAATCACTAAATCTTTT
>JAECRW010000166.1 GCA_016294985.1 Candidatus Sifarchaeum marinoarchaea
TGCCCTCTTGTAGAGCCCCTTTGGATCTCTTTGGATGCATGTTTCAATTGAACATCTGACAAAGACTTCAAGAAATCCACTTCGCTCGTCCTGACTAAGTTCGCTTCTTGCATAATCACGAACTTCTCGATATGGCGAAATTAAGGAAACAATGACAACAACGCCATTTTGAGCAAGGAGTTTGCTTACCCATATAACGCGTCTATTATGTTGGTTTCTCTCTTCTTTAGAAAAACCAAGATCTGGGCTCAAATTTTTTCTAACAACATCGCCATCAAGTATCTCAACATTGCGATGTGCATTATTCGTCAAATACGCTTCAAGTTCTCTGGCAATGGTTGTTTTACCAGAGCCTGAGAGTCCTGTTAACCATATAACAAAACCTTTAACCATGTTTAATCCAACCTTACATCATTTTTATCCAATGTATTATGTTCTCCTGTTCTCCTTCTCTGTCGATACAACTTGTTGTCTACAGGTTGTATCATACTTTCCAGATCTGCCTCTGGAAGACTTAGAAATACAGATATTTTTTTAATATGTGTCTTAGGATCTAACAATATCTCATTGTAGTTTAAAAACAAAACATCGATGTCTTCTCTCTCCATGATTGTTCGTTTCATTATCCTATTCAGTTTTATGAAGGCTTCTTTTGTTTTATACCGGTTTTCATCCTCTATTCCCGCCATCATCTCCATTGAATCTAGTACCTCTTCGATATTCCTCTCTGAATAGATAATCTTATATTTTCCAAGCGGAAGAAATTTCAGACCATAAGCCGTAATTTTGACAAATTTACCTCGGAATTTCTCCAGCGGAAATGTTCCTTCAACTAGTTTGTTTATGATTTTTCCGCCCTCAAGTTCATAGTAGCCTTTTGGATTGTGGTGATTTGGCGGACGTGAATGTTGATCAAAAGCGGTTGGCACACCACCTGCATGTAATATTTGCATCAGCATAGATGTACCGGATCGTTCTATTCCCGAGACAATGTAATTAATGTTATTATCTAATGAAAGCGACTTTTTGGTCATCTTACAACCATTCCCTGTATTCAGTCAAGATTTTATTTAAGAACGCCTTTTTTTCATCTTTTGGAAAGACACTTCCAAAAACATCACGTTTCCCACCTGCGGAATATCCTATGCTTCGGGCCATTTCAATCAGTTTTCGTGAATTCGACAAGCCATTGCTTCGACGTATATAAAGTTGGACATCATCAGGAAATAGTCCGTTATTTATCACAATGACCGTTTTATCCTTATTTTCCTTAGTGTGCAAAGCTAAGTGTCTGGTAACTGCAGATATGAGCTCGTATTTTGTATCAATTTCAAAAAGCAAGATGTGGTTTTCTTTATAAGAGGGTTTTTGTGCAATAAGACGATTTAATTCGTCTTCCAACAGCTTTAAATGGTTTTTCCATTTTTCGTATGTAAGGATGCTTTTAGGATCCTCTTTAAATTGAAGCAAAGTGAATACGGCATTTTCTACTTCTTTTTTATTCTGAATTTTGAAGTTTGAATCGATTAATTCAATCATGTCAAGAAGTTCTGAGAAATTGATATCTATGGAGTCGATATATGTAGAAATCTCTTGGAAAATCACTTTATTCTGTTTTATTTTCGTTCCAAGGTCTCCTACTGCCCCTAATATTGGAAGTATATTTATGTCGTTTTTTAATAGGTCATTAATAAACCAAGCTGCCGCAGGGAAATTGTCGCCGGTGAAGGTGGGGTTAAAGTTGAGCACTCCTGGCATGTGATCCTGTAAATGATGATCAAAAAGGAGTATTTGTGCATTTGTAACCTGTTGAAGTTTCAGGACATCTTGTTTCAGTACTGCAATATCTGCTATTATGATGAACTCGAACTCTTGTGCTTTTTCATAGATGTCCGTTGTCAGTCTGTAATTCCCAATCTGTAACGTTGACGTAACGACATGAGTATTAATTAATGAGAGAAAATCATAAAGAAGTGCTGCTGAACATATGCCATCAGTGTCCCAATGATGGATAAGCAGCCCGCTTCTTTCTTGCAAATTTTTTAATTCTTCCATCCTCTTATTCACTTACAAATGGATTTTCTTCACAAATAATTAATTTTGCAACTTCAGGTCGCATTATTTCTTCAGGTGGCAGTTTCTTATCACAAATCAAATTACGTATTTTGGTTCCTGAGAATGTAATGTGATCTGTTTCGCTATGCGGGCAGGTTTTCTCATTTGCCACTCCACCACAACGTTTACAGTAGAAGAACGACTTGAAGAAAATGGGAAATATTCCCAAATCTGGAAACTCCTCGAAAATATCCTGTGCAGCATATGGATCATAATAGCTTCCAACACCAGCGTGGTCTCTTCCGATGATTATATGCGAACAACCAAAGTTTTTTCTGACTATAGCATGAAAAATCGCTTCTCTGGGGCCAGCATATCTCATATCAAAGTTGAGAATGCTCATGACTGCCCTTTCTTTAAGATAGTAGTGTCTCATTAGTTCCTCGTACGCAGCAAGTATGACATCGTCCCTAAAGTCGCCGACTTTTTTCTTTCCAATTACTGGATTTATGAAGATCCCATCAACAAAAGTCAATGCGGTTTTCTGTACATATTCATGACCTATGTGAGGAGGATTGCGTGTTTGAAATCCTACTATAGTCCTCCAGCCCTTCTCTTTAAACAAGATCCGTGTTTCTATGGGTTTTAAATTATATTTTTCGTATTGTCTTTTTGTCTCATTTACTAGCTCAATTTTTCCACCTATGAGGACATCTCCTAGCGTGAAAACTCTCGCAACCCCAGGATGGTTAGTATCGGTCGTTCCAAAGACGTATTGCGCTAGTTTTTGTTTATCATAATTGTATTTTTCCTCTACTTCCATCACAGCGAGTAATCCATTATTGTTATGTAAGATAATCTCGTCATCCTCTTGAATTTCTTTTGACCTCTCTTCTGAAATATCGAGAGTTATAGGTATTGTCCATGGCACGTCATTGGATAATCTCTTTTCGAGTAAGCACGATTCAAGATCGTCTTGATTAAAAAATCCTTCTAGCGGGCTAAATACGCCATTAGAGATGTTTCCAACGTCATTAATCAGATCACTTCTAAGTTCAATCTGAGGTAGTTCTTTAGCTTGCTCGACTATTTTTTCTTTTTCACTTTCCTTTAAGCGACGGTTTATCAACTTTCCACCGTGTGGTCTTGGCATCATATCACCTACTTCTAATTATTCGAGATAACCAAGTCTTCTCAATCTTTCTTTCACGCGTTCTTCATCTTCTTCGCTGAAAGGATGTTCTTCCTCTTCTTTTTCACCTTCAGCGACTATTTCTCTCAAAACATAGGTTACATAACTTGAAACAGATGTAAAACCCGTATCTTTGATTCTTTCTTCTACTTTGCGAAATAACGGTGTTGGTATAGAAACTGTTGTAAATTTCTTTCTTTTTTTCTCATCATCTGTTTTCTCAGCCATTTTTCCCGACCTTTTCTTTTTTCGTTACACTAATTATAATTAATTAGCCTATGAATAAAAACTTTCTTTATAAAATCTCCTCCTAAAAGTCAAATCTCATGTGCCGTTAATGATTCGTTGATAACATGATATATCGAGACATGTTGCTATGTTTCCAAGCAAAAAACTTTATAGTTGAAATAATGGAAGTAATAGCTCAGTGTTGATTTAGATTTGAATTGCGCATTAAT
>JAECRW010000167.1 GCA_016294985.1 Candidatus Sifarchaeum marinoarchaea
AACGATAATATCTTGAACCTTTAACTCAAGGATTTGATCAATATCAGAGAGCGGATTGCCCATATAATCGTGAGTATAGCCAAGACTTTTGAGAGTTTCAATAGATGTTTTAATCTCATTCGGTTTAAAATGACTTAAGGGCGCATCAGTTGCATCAAATCGTGTTGTTCCATCCTTATACACATATAATCCATATTTAGAGCGAAGGATTCCTTTTTCAAGTATTTCAGGTTGCTTGAATTTGCTTGTTAAGCCTTTAACTCCCTTTACTTTTTCTATGTTTTTAACTCCAGTTTTTCGTAAGGCTTCATCGAGAAGTCGCTGAAGGGAAACCGTTTGCCTTTCATAAGCTCGAATAGGCATTTTACAATTTGGGCAAATATTTTTTTGACTCTCTTTGTGGCATTTAGAACATTTAAGTGCTGTCGAAGTTTGATGTCCACATCTGGGACATTGGTTCATAAATGAGGTATAATTACAGGATGGACATTCTTTGCGGATGATCTCAAGCGATAGCTCTCCTTTTTTTGCTATTTCAATGATATTTCTATTACGACCTGTTTCAAATCCTATTGGAAAAAGCACATGGACAGGAGGGGATGTAGCACGTGCTTTTGACTTTTCAGGACGTCCTAGACGCCCTCCAATGAATATTGGCGCTTTGGCTCTTACTTTGATGTCAGAAAGTACATTAATTATAGAGAGTACATCACCAATCGCAGTGGACGTCTGCAACTTGGAACGGATTTGTTGTAAAGTAACATCTTTTCGGATGCCAAGGCAATATGCGAGTGTTGGAGCGTGATAAGATATTACCACCTCATTTTGCTCTACAGTGTGAGGAATACAGAGTTTTTCCAGAATAATCTTTGACTCAGGAATAGTATTCGATACTCGTATTTCTGAAGTAAATTCACCACTATATTGCATCTTTGCTTGTATAAGCCATTCTAAGAGGTTATTAAGTTCTTCAGGGAGTATATCATGCCATAAATAGGTATATTTTGGGTGTAGCGGTATATTAAGCAGTTTGGAGAGATTAATTGCTTCAATAGGCGTCGGATAGATAAAGATAGGAAACTGAATAAGTTCATTTAGTTTTTCAGGAGAGATATTAAGCAGTGAACCAAGATAATCAGTCTTATGGGGTGATTTCATTAAAGCGTTCTTAAATTCCAGAGCCCACCATTCTTCACAATAGCCTGCATTTATGAGGGGATGATTATTTTCTAAAAACTCACCATAAGCGATGAGCAAATCACCGAGAGAGAGAATCTTTTCTGTATCCTTTCTGTATGAACGTGCCTCTTCGGCGTTAGTGAGAGAACATACCGTACCGTCTGTGAGTTTTATTATTGGTCCTTCTATTGTATCAACTGGAACAACAATAGCCCCTTTCCCCGGTCGTTCAGTAACGACATGGGTTCCTGTGGCAAGAAATTTATCCAAGATCTCCATTGTTGCAGGGTGAATTCCAACGGCGGCAAGACCTGTATTTCGGGCCCTTCCATATCTTGGGCGGAATCCACCCGGTCGAGATGGATGTGCAAATACAGGACGCCCCGCAATTACATCTGCGAGATATTTATCGCTTGTTTGCCGTTTTGAATCACTGACATCCACTTCTTCTATGGATTGTAAATCTCTTACATTTTTAAGCCACTCCCAGCCTTCGATGCCGCCGATTTTTTTCACAATCTTTGAAAGTTTATGCGCCTTAGCTAACAAGCCATCATTAAGAACAAGCATAGCTCCTCCACGGACACGATTTGTCTCAATAGACAGTATATCACGATACCCAGAGACTTCAACTTTCTCCGTTGGCTCACCAGTGATTTCAATTGGAAGGTGTTGCACAGCCTTTCGAATTTCCTCATCAGAAGAAGGATATTGTAAATGGACTTTTCTCTTGTAAAGATCGATTTCCTCTATGTATCGTTCAACTACATCACTTGAAGGATTATATCTATCAATATGAAGTAAACTCCGCACAAAATCCCCTACAAGAACGGTCAACCCTGTTTCTGTTCCTCCTGCTGCCCGTATAGGTCCCGCGAAATATATGCTTAAGTATTGTGTTGAATCGGCCGCATTCTTAATTTTCACTTTCGCAATACCTTCAAGCGGTGCGGCAGTAATCCCTCCAGAAAGAATGGCTAGGGCTGTCCGAATAGCCTGTTCAGCCGCTTCTTCATCATTCATTTTTCCGAATTTTTCATAAACAATATCTTTTGCTATTTGAAACGCAACTTCTTCTCGTTCAAGTTTCTCTTGAAGTTGGCGAATAGCTTGCGCAACGCCTGATGGTCCAACCAGCCCTTCAACTCGTTCTGCGAGATCATTTGCCAATGCTATTTCAGGATGTGGAGAGGGATCTAAGTTCTTCTCTCGTGCTTTCTTTGCAAGTTCATATAAACTTTCAACAGTTTCTTCGATTGTTTTGAAATAGTCAATGTTTAGTGGATCGCTCATTTATCATACCCGCCCATGTTCTACACACTGTACCTTCAATGTGAAATGATTAGTAAATCATTGAAAAGGAAGTTAAAACATGAAAATACGTAAAAAATATCCACTAAATGTTATTTCCTATTAGACATATAAACCTAGCGTCGTTTAAATCCCTCTTATTCAAAAGACTTCGACAAATTTCTTGAAAAAGCGCTATGAACCTCTATTATAGCATTTTATTACTATTTTGTTAACCGTTTAACGAATTTTTAGATTCTTAATTTGCTGTAAACTATGTAGTAAGGAAAATATTATAAAGCGAAGAATGACAAAAATCAGAATGATTAGATATGTCTCGCAGATCTCGGAAACAGAAAAAGAAAAGAGATGCACCCATGCCTTCAGCAAGTGCAGGATTAATAAGATTCTACCAAGACGACGCACCAGGAATTAAGATTGGTCCTGGCACAGTTATATTATTAGTAATTATCTTCATTATTGCAGTAACTATTGCGACGTTATCGCAAGAAGGTATTATACCCTTTGGCTAAGTTAGAAACAATTCAAGACCGAAAGATAAAAGACTCCATTAATGCAAATCTAAGACAGATGCCAATTCCTATTAACTCACCTTGTCTCATAGAAGCTAGAAGTAAGCATTGGATTGATGAAGATTTGGACCAGTGTTGCATTATTTTTCAATAACGAGCGTTTCTGCTCTGTTTAGTTAAATTTGGGATATATTGACTTAACATTTTACAAAAAATAGATAAAAAAAGAAATTAGGCATCTTTGTGTTATGACAATTAATTCTGTCTTCACTAGTTTTCTTTGTCTTTGCTGTTTCTTCAGTCAGATGTAGGTGGTTCCTCTGGTGTGGATTCAGGTTCCTCTGGTGTGGATTCAGGTTCCTCTGGCTGGGATTCAGGTATCACTGGTGTAGGTTCAGGTACCTCTGGTGTAGGTTCAGGTACCTCTGGTGTAGGTTCAGGTACCTCTGGTGTAGGTTCAGGTGCCTTAACAACTTCTTCTCCAGGTTTCCATCTATGTGTACAGTTTTTACATACGAATACTTTCGCGTAGATTGGATCGTGAAGCGAATATCCAATAATCTTGGTTTTGTCAACTTCTTCTTTAATACTAGTGCTTCCACAATTGGGACATTTACGCATGATCTTCCCCCTTTAATCTTATT
>JAECRW010000168.1 GCA_016294985.1 Candidatus Sifarchaeum marinoarchaea
GTGAATGTTGCCTAAAAGCACCAATTGGTGAAACTGCAAAGGATGTGGTTTTGCCCATTAGACAGGAACTTAACCTCTTTGCAAACATTAGACCTGCGAAAACAATACATGATATTCCAAGTATTCATTCAGGAGTGGATTTGGTAATAGTTAGAGAAAATACTGAGGGTCTCTACAAGAAGATAGACGATATAACAAAAGAATGCGCAATTAACGTTCGAATGATCACAAAGGAAGCAACTGAGCGTATTATGAAGGTAGCTTGTGATATGTCAAGAGAGAGACGGAGAAAGTTAACTATTGTTCATAAGGCTAATGTTATGAAAAGTTGTGAATTCTTTCGAGACGTCTGTCTAGACGTTGCGAAGAATTATAGTGAGATTAATATAAACGAAATGTATGTAGACAACGCAGCATACCAGCTAGTGATTAACCCTCAACAATTTGACACAATAGTTACTAGCAATATGTTTGGAGATATTCTAAGTGATGAAGCAGCTGGAGTGACTGGAAGTCTAGGCGTTCTTCCTTCTGCAAACCTAGGACATGATATTGCTATGTTTGAACCAGTCCATGGTGCTGCTTTTGATATTGCAGGAAAGGGTATAGCAAATCCCACTGCAATACTAATGAGCTGCTCGATGATGTTAAATTGGCTGGGTGAAAAATACTCAATAGATGATGCAAAACAGGCAGCAATAGACCTAGAAAAGTCTGTTTTAAAGACATATGAAGAGACCAACATTAGAACTCCAGATCTTGGCGGGAAAAATACTACAAATGACTTCATAAATGAGATAATTTCACGACTTTAATTCATTCCAAAAGATTTTTCTAGGACGAAAACGACGAGATGACATATGGATTAATGATTATCTCAAATTTTGGAGTTGGGAATGTTGGAAAAGGTTAGGATGCCAGAACTTGATAAGGTTGACCGACCAAATTTAGGGGATACCATAGACGTTCGACTGTTCAGAGCATTAAGCTTATTTAGCCTACGTGATGTCGTTGGAGAGGATGCATCAAAAACATTGGCGTATGCCGGTGGTAAAGCGCTGGGTAGGAGAACTAAATTTAAGGAATTCGAAGAGTTCTTGCAGTGGATGGAAAAGAAAGGCATCGCGAGAATAAAGTCATTTAATTTTAATGCAGAAAAAGGGATTGGAAATCTTATATTATTGGAGACGCTATCATCCGCAGGCCTACCAAACCTAGGAAAGCCGACATGTAGTTTTGAAACAGGACTCATTTCAGGTGTCATTGAACGATTAAAAGACAGACGATGTCTCGTACGCGAAGTCAGATGCTATGGAAAAGGAGACAATGAATGTGAGTTTTACATAGAAGTACTAGATGTTCCCGCATATTTGAAGAGACTGTAACATTTTTTATCTATTTTCCTATCTCAAAACCTTCATTTTATTTAGATAAAATGAATCTGTATTTGGAGTAGTTCTATCAAAACAACTAATTACTCTAAGATGTCGAAAGAATATCTTTCATTACAGCACTTCCAATCTGTCCAACTATCTCTGGGTTATTCATAGCAGCTCTTGCAATAGAAAACGCGTTGGCACCTGCTTTTAACATCTGTATCGCTGAATGAACATCCTTTATAGAATTATTACCTATCAAAAATGTATCGACAGAGTTGGATATCCTTTTGATAACATCTACGTCGGCATAGGGATATCCGGGTTTCATCGCGTCTACATGAATAGCATCTGCGCCCGCTGCAACTATTTTTTTCACCAAGATTATTTCATCGACAATGTTTGCCCGAATTTTGACTATCAAAGGGATATCAATATGTTCTTTAAGAATTACAATCCACTGGCATAATTTTTTTTGATTCTTAAGGAGTGCCTGTCCAGTTTCCAGATCCAATAACTCCTGTTGTCTACAATGTACATTTAATTCAATTGCATCTGCAGCCCTTTGTGCCACTTTTGCTGCTAAAAGCAAACCATCACTTGATGCAACGCGTATATTTATACTTACGAGGGCTTTTCCTTCCCGAGCAATGAGAATTTGGCGTTCGATGTATTCAGGTAATTCTTCAAGATCTATAACGAATTCCGATCTGCCTCTTGCTGTAAGAAGTCGTGCTGCATTAAGCGTCACCTTATCAAAATTAAATCCACCAAGAGTAACCATGCCCGCACCGCTTTTCGCTGCACGCGCGGCATGCGTGCCGTTAGTAATGCCAGCCATTGCGGATAATACACTGGGCGAGCATAATTTCAACATGTTCTTTCCTCAATTAAACAAAGGATTTCTTGAGCTAGATTGATTTTGTCTGTAGGAGTCTTCATAATTATATTCGTAGCAATCACAGAAATCCCAAGTTCTTTAATTGGATGAACAAACTGCTCATCAGTTGTATGAATTAAAAAAATGTCTAAGAAACTGGAATAAATCTGTGCAACAGAAAATGGGGACACACCAAGATTAAGAGCCTCCATGAGTTGACCAGCAGGACCACTCAATGGTTGCTCTCCAATTATAGGAGATATCGCGATTTTTAGGCTGTTAGTTCTTTCTAGGGCCGCTTTAATGCCATTTAATTCCAAAATAGGGCCTACTGAAGTGACTGGATTACTAGGTCCAATTATTATGGCATCACTTTTCATAATTGCATCTATAACACCTTTGGCTGGTTTTGCAGAATTAATGCCTTCAAATTCAATTGAAGACACTTTTACTTGCCCATGTTCCCGTACCCAAAACTCTTGAAAATTCAATTTACCCTTATCGGTAAAGACCATCGTTGTGACTTTCTGATCAGTCATGGGAATTATATGGGATTCTATATTTAAGCGCATGCAGACATCATTAATAACTTCAGATAAAAAAAGACCTTCTTTTAATAAACGCGTCCTATGAATATTAAGTGCGAGGTCACGATCACCTAATTGAAACCATGTGTCATAACCGTACTGTTTTAACATATCAAGGCAGTTAAAAGTGTCGTCTTTTATCCCCCACCATTTTTTTTCGTCTAGTAAACCAGAAAGGCAGTAGAGAATGGAATCGACGTCGGGCGATACATAAAGACCATAAAAATAGTAATCATCCGCAGTATTACAAATTATAGTTAAATTTTCTTCAGAAACAAGCTGTACAAATCCTTGCAATAATTTTGGAGTCCCAGTACCTCCGGATAGAAATGTAATGCGAATTGCAAAGTCACCCCCAGGAACAAAAAAACAAAATAGTAAGTCCGTCCTAAAAGGTAAAAAGTTTATTCAATAACAACTCGATAAACAATGTGTAAACCAGCAGTTGGGCTTTCTCGATAAATTTTAACTATTCGCCCTGGCTTTGCTCCTATTGCTTTAGCAGCAGGATCCGAGGCTTTAATTGCGGGCAGTTGAAATTTTTTGATATGATATTCTTCTAAAACATCCTTTGCTTCTTCTTCAGATAATAGTTCATGTTTTGGAACAAGAACGTGCTCAAATATATTGAAAATAGGATACTTAGTTGGAAGTAATTCAATATCCTTCTTTTTAGCTTCTGCCTTAGCTGCTGGCGTATATCTTTCCAAGGTGGCAAGTAACGACTGATCTACAGCATGGTTTTTAATTGCCTTATCTAAT
>JAECRW010000169.1 GCA_016294985.1 Candidatus Sifarchaeum marinoarchaea
TCAAGGTCAAGGCAGAGAACCCTCAATCGGTGTAATTCCTCCTCTTTTCCTTCCTACTCACCTATTGCTTTCTCAACAGGGATCTTCCTATGAGGACTTGCTCCCAGTTTTCTAATAGTCTCCACGAATTCCTTAACAACTTCTTCAAACTTCTTACCTTCTGATGCAGAAACCCATTCAAGCCTTAATCGCTTAGGTTCTATGCCTATTGCATCGAGAATATCTGTGAGGAAGTTTATGCGTAATTCTGCACGAAGATTGCCTGCAATATAATGGCAATCACCTGGGTGACAGCCCATGACCAAAACTCCATCTGCCCCTGATGCGAACGCTGCGAGGATGTGAATCATATCGATTCGCCCAGTGCACATGACGCGGATGTTTCTAACATTTGTAGGTTGTTGAAATCGCGACACCCCTGCAGTATCAGCACCGGCGTAGGAACACCAATTGCACAGAAAAGCTACAATAAAGGGTTCTGAAGAGGTTACGGGTTCTTCAAGCGCTGCATGAACCATCGCTAAAATCTGATCATCCGTGAAGTGTCGCATGCGAATTGCACCCACTTGGCATTCAGATGAGCATGTTCCACATCCTTTACACAAGGCAGGGTTAATTTTGGCCTTTAGTTCCTTAAGGAATTCCAGTTCCTTGCTTTCTACTTCTTCCATCGAAATTGCACCGAATTGGCAGACATCTACACAGAATTCGCAACCTACACAAACATCTGGATCTACAACTCCAATGATAGGCTCAGATTCAACGTAACCAAGCACCAAGGGGATTAATGCTTTAGCAGCAGCGGCCTGCGCATGAGCAACGCTCTCTTCACTACTTTTCGGTCCTTGTGCGGTTCCAGCCAGATAAATTCCATCTGTTGCAAATTCAACTGGTCGTAATTTTACATGCGCCTCCAAAAAGAACCCGTCTGAATCTGTAGGTACTTTTAGCATTTCTGCTAAGGTTTTATTGTCATGGGCAACTAATGGAGCAGATAAGATCACTTTATCCGCAGGAATAGTAAAAGTTCTATTTAGAGACTTATCTGCCACCTTTACCTGGATCTTACCATCCACAAGTTGAGTTACTTCTGGTGGATTATCCGGATCATATTTAAGAAAACGAATTCCAAGGTCTCTAATAGCACGATAATATTCTTCTCCCGCTCCAAATACACGAATATCACGATAAAAAACAAATATATTTGAGTGGGGATAGTTCTCCTTTAACATTTTTGCATTTTTGAGAGTTTCACCACAGCAAATAGCGGAACAATAGGTCCGCCCGTCTTTTTCTCTTGCACCCACACAATTTATTATCACGAATGTGCCGCCGTCTCCTATCTTACCAGCATGTATCATCTCTTCGAGTTCTGTTTGCGTACAAACATTTTCAAGTTCGCCGTAGCCATAGTAGCCGACTGGCTTTAATTCGGTACCGCCAGTTGCTACGATAATCACGCCGACATTTATGCTCTTTTCATTATCGCCCTGCAAAGCGACTGAAAATTCTCCAATTGAACCAGAGATTTCTTTGATTTCTGTTGAAGTTATCAAGTCAATATTTTCGTGAGTGCGTATACTTTTTTCTAATTCCCCAAGAATCTCATTAGGGTCTTGTTCGTAGTTCCCATGAGTGCGTATACTTTTAAGGTTCTTAATAAAACCGCCAACCGAACTCTCTCTTTCAACTAAATAGACTTTAAACCCTTTATCAGCAATTGTTTTTGCACTACTCATACCGGAAACGCCTGCACCAATTACGAGTGCTGAAGGGATAACATCTTTCGTAATAATAATTTGAGGCTCCAACAATGAAGCGCGGGCTACCGCCATTCGCACTAAATCTTTTGCTTTTTCTGTAGCATCTTCAGGTTCGCGCATATGAATCCAGCTGCACTGTTCACGGATGTTGGCTAACTCAAATAGGTAGGGATTTAGGCCAGCCTCTTCGATTGTACTTCGGAATAGTGGTTCATGAGTTCGAGGAGTGCATGCTGCAACAATAACTCGATTTAGTCGATGGTCCTTAATCTTTTCTTGGAGCAGTAATTGAGTGTCAGACGAACACGCATATAAATTCTCAGCTACAAAAACAACATTAGGCAAAGTTTTCGCGTATTCAACAACTTCAGGGACGTTAATAACACCACCAATATTAATGCCACAATGACAAATAAATGCCCCTACCCGGGGCTCGTCTTCTAAGGTTAACTCTTCCTTAATTACTACTTCTGGTTTTGCTATTTCTACATCCGTTCTAAGAACTGCTTTTGCCGCCGCTGCGCTAGCTTGCGCTACTGATAGAGGAATATCCTTCACACCTTCACAGGCACCACAAGCATAAATGCCTGGAACGTTTGTAGCTACCGGATCTGTCACGTCTTTTGTCTTAAAGAAACCATATTCGTTAAGATCAATGCCTAAGATTTTTGATAAGTTATTATTTCCGCTAGAGGGAATCATTGCGGGACATAGAATTGCCAAATCCGCTCTCAGTACCTTTTTTTCATGGGTTAAAAAATCACCATACCCAATAAGAAGTTCGTGTGTCTTGGGATCTTCTATTATCTCGCCTGGCAGGGATTTAATGTATTTTATGTTATATACCTCTTCAGCTTTAGTGAGATATTCTTCAAATCCCTTGCCAAATGCACGAAGATCATTGTAGAGGACATAAGCGTCTATATGGGGGTCATGCTCACGTGCAATGATAGCTTGTTTGGTAGCGTAAGTGCAACAGATCTTAGAGCAGTATGGTCGGGAATTTGCATGAACACAATCCCGTGAGCCAACACAAGCAACAAAGGCGATTGTTTTTGGTTCTTTTCCATGTGAAGGACATAAGACATGTCCTCCAGTGGGTCCAGACGGGCTAAGGAGACGTTCAAACTCTAACGCACTTAAAACGTTCTTAAAACGCGTGTAACCATATCTGATAATTTGTGAAAGGTCAAAAAGATCAAAGCCCGTGGCAACGATTATCGTTGCTACATTTAATTCTGTTACTTTATTTTGCTGATCAAAGTCGATGGTGTTGGATAGTTCACATGCTTTGACACAAAGGTGACATTTGATGCAATGATCCATGTCGATAGTGTAGATATTCGGAACGGCTTGTGGAAAAGGTACGTAAATTGCCTTTCTCCAGTCAAGGTTACAATCAAATTCATTTGGAACGTATACTGGGCATTTTTCAGCACAAAGTCCGCAACCTGTACAAGTGTCCTCATCAATATATCGCGGCTTTCTCAGAATTTTAACTTTAAAATGACCCTGTTCAGCCCTTTGAACGTCTGTTACCTCACTGTAAGTCCAGAGTTTTATATTGGGATGGCGAGAACATTCAACCATCTTCGGCGCGAGAATACATGTAGAACAGTCGTTCGTCGGAAAGGTCTTATCTAATTGGGCCATTTTCCCTCCAATAGATGGGGTTCTCTCGACTAAGTATACAGTAATACCTTGTGCAGCTAAGTCTAGTGCCGCTTGTATACCTGCTACGCCTCCTCCAATAACTAGAACCTGCTGGGTAACTTTCGTGGACATGGTAACGATCCTCAATGCTCCTTTGTCTCTTAAAAGTCTTTCAAAT
>JAECRW010000170.1 GCA_016294985.1 Candidatus Sifarchaeum marinoarchaea
ACGCCTGAAGAAGTTCTTGAAGGTCTTATCCAGTCTTCTCAGCACGTCTTGAAGTACCTGTGAGTGAATCTCTCTCAAAAAAGGGTTGGTCTGTTTAGCATCTATTAGTTGGCTGGCTTGCTCACAATAGGTGACTGAGTGTTGGTGAGTTTGCCATTGATTTCTTCGCTCTGCCAGAGAGTTATTATACAACATACGACAGGTAGTAAGCCATTGAGTTAACGTAGTCTTTTGTTGTGTGGTCGGATACACGCGAAATTTGTAAGTTCGTTTCATCACACTGATCCCTGTGTTCCCCTGCTATTCATTTCACTAGATTTACTAGCCACAAAAACCTATTTAAAGCTGGGGGACACTACGGTGAAAGTGAAAAAGTAAAACACGCAATTCATCCCCCTAACAAAGTTAGGGGGTCTTCTTGCGAAGAAATGATAAAATCACACATGGTACTTTGTCCTTATTGTGTGAGAATATTACAAGGACATAGATCCCATTTCGAAAGTCTATCATCTCATTAAATAGCGCACTTGAAAAAGTAGGATTTAGGCGGCACTTTTAGAGTAATCATGTGATTATTGCTTGTTGCAGTCATTAGGAGGAAAATACACATTGAAAATGTCACAGAAATTTACACCAGTAGCCTTGGAGGAGAAAGTTTTACAATTCTGGGAGGAAAATAACTTTTATCAAAAAACAAAAGATTTCAGAAAAGGAAAAGAAAAGTTCTATTTTTGTGATGGACCTCCCTATACGACGGGCTCCATCCACCTCGGTACTGCTTGGAATAAGATCATTAAAGATTTCTTCCTGCGCTATCGAAGAATGCGAGGTTATGACGTTTATGACCGTCCTGGATACGATATGCACGGGTTGCCCATCGAGGTTGCTATTGAAAAGAAACTTGGCATTCAAACAAAAAAGGATATCGAAGAGAAATTTGGCATGGAGCGGTTTATTGAAGAATGTAGAGCATTTGCGATTAAAAACCTCAATAAGATGACAGAACAATTTAAGAGGTTAGCCGTTTGGATGGATTGGGAAGATCCCTACATGACGATCAAGGATTCATATATCGAGGGTGCTTGGTGGGCACTTAAGAAAGCGTATGAAAAGGATCTTCTATACAAAGGTACTAGGGTATTGAACTCTTGCCCTAGATGTGAAACTGTTCTCGCAAAACATGAATATGAGTATAAAACAGTTGGAGATCCTTCAATTTTTGTTAAATTTCAGCTGCGAGAAAAACCTAACGAGTATTTCATCGTTTGGACGACGACACCTTGGACTCTCCCAAGCGACTTAGCAGTTATGGTGCACCCAGAGTTCGAATATGTCCGTGCTCAGGTGGATGACGAAATCTGGATCATTGGAAAGTTTGTCTCAGTTGGTATTATTTCAGCAATGCTTGAAAAGAAATTCAAGGTAATAGAAGAAGTCAAAGGAGAAACATTGCGGGAAAGAGGACTCCGTTATATTCACCCGCTCATTGAAGAAGTTCCCATCCAAAAAGAATTTTATGAAAAATATCCCGAAGCGCATTCAGTATTATTGAGCAGCGAATTTGTAACAAAACTGCAAGGTACTGGTATTGTTCATAGCTCTCCTGGCGCTGGACCTGAGGACTTTGAGGTAGGTACAAGATATGGACTTCCTCCCTTTTCGCCAGTCGATGGTGCCGGACGTTTTACAGAAGAGGCAGGAAAATATGTAGGATTATTTGTCAAAGATGCTGATCCTATCATAATTGAGGATCTAAAGCGAAAAGGTCTGCTTCTGGCGGTCCATCGAATTGAACATGAATATGCTCATTGTTGGAGATGTAAAAGTCCCTTAGTTTTTCAAGCAACACTTCAGTGGTTTCTGAATTTAACGAAAGAAAAAGAAAAGATCCTTGCAGAAAATGACAAAGTTACATGGTCCCCAAAATGGGCAGGTAGTCAGAGTTTTAGGAGTTGGTTAGAAAACCTGCAAGATTGGTGCATTAGCAGACAAAGATACTGGGGTATACCTCTACCACTCTGGATTTGTGATGTATGTGAGACAATTGAAGTTATCGGATCTAGAAAAGAACTGTTTGAAAAATATGGAAAGTCTGTTGATGAACTTCACCGACCATGGATTGATGAGGTAACATGGGATTGTGAGTGTGGAGGTACTTTTCGAAGGGTACCCGATGTACTAGACGTTTGGTTAGACAGTGGCGCAGCAACATGGGCTATCTTGCCTTATCCTGAAGATCCAAAAACTTTCGATTACTGGTGGCCTGCTGACTTCATTTTAGAAGGTAAGGATCAAGTTAGAGGATGGTTTAACTCTCAAATCTGTCTGAGTGTTGTATCTCACGATCAGCGTCCTTATGAATCAGTCTACATGCATGGTTTTGTTGCAGATACCGAAGGGCGGAAAATGAGCAAGTCACTAGGAAATATAATTTCACCCGATGAAGTAATTGAAAAATATGGCTCTGAAGCATTTCGGTTCTATTCCTTAGCTACACCCCCAGGCGAGGACATGAAATTCGACTGGAAAACACAGGAAGATTACTTTAAGATCCTGAACATTCTTTGGAACACTTATATGTTCGCGATATCACGAGCCAAAGAGTCTAGATTTAAAGCAACTGACTATGTTCTGAGAGAAATTGATTTAAGTATTGAAGATAAGTGGATTCTTTCGCGTTTACAATCTACTCTCCGCAAACTAACCGATGCCTTCGAGGCAATGCGTCCTGGTGATACAATTCCCGCATTGCAGGAATTTATAGTTGAGGATATAAGTAGATGGTACATTCGTCTCATTAGAGAGCGCACGTGGGTTTCTGCGGCAGGACCAAGCAAAACAGCAGCACTTACCACCCTTATAACTGTTCTTACAGAAACTGCAAAAGTATTAGCTCCAATTATTCCAATGATTGCTGAAGCAGTCTATCAAAATTTAGTTCGTACACAATATCCGGATTTACCTGAAACTCTTCACATGTGTGATTGGCCTGAAGTCGATGAGACGTTACGTAACGAGCAACTAGAGAATATAATGAAAAGCGCAAGAAAAATTGTGGAACTTGCACTTGCACTTCGAGATGAAAATAATGTCAAATTAAGATGGCCTTGTAAAAGACTCGTTATTAAGCCAAAAGAGGGTTTTCTTGATATTTCTAAAGTGATTCCAGTCATACTTCACGAAGCAAATGTAAAAGATATTGTTATAACTGAGAAGTCGCCCAGTTCAACAGAAAACCTAGTGGATGCAACAACTGAAACATTCGATCTTTATCTTGATTTGGAAGTAACTGATGAAATTGCTTCAGAACGATTTGCAAGGGAGTTTATGCGGAAAGTTCAGGCAGAACGGAAGAAACAAAAACTTAATGTCAGAGATCGTATCGATCTCGTTGTAGTAGTTAATGATGACAAAATCAAACAGTATTTAATAGAAGGAAAACGGGATATCCTTGCAAAAATTGCAATAGAAAAATTGCAAATAATGCAGGAGACTGAATTATCGAAAGATATTAAAGAAAATTACCCAATATTCAGTTCGTTAAAGTATGAGAACACCTCAGTTGAAATGTACATGAAA
>JAECRW010000028.1 GCA_016294985.1 Candidatus Sifarchaeum marinoarchaea
TTAAGACCATGATCAGAGCATTAGATGACAATCCAGAGAAGTTGATGACTGAACAGATCACAGACAAATCAGTAACAAGAGTTGGAATAGAAGAATTGACATCGAATATATGTCAGGGAAAAAGGCCGATAAGGTAATAATCTCGCTCTAAATACACCAAGATTTTAAATTTTCTTTAGCCTATAAGAAACTAAAGATATCTTCTAAGTAATTTTTAAGAAATATCATTTTTCAAAAATAAGTTGAGACAACTCAACAATTGAAAGCTATAAGCCTGGTTAAAATGCCGATAAACCTTTCGCACGAAGCAATGGCAGCTAAGGAAAAGTATGAAAACGCAGAAACGCTTTCTGAAAAAATTAGGACTTTGCAGGAGTATTTGGCGGCTATTCCAGACCATAAAGGTACCGACAAGCTTCGTCAAACTCTCAAGACAAAACTTTCAAAACTAAAAGCAGAATCAGAAGAGGTACGCCTCAGAAGGAAAGGTACGGGCGTCCAATTCCACTTGAAAAAAGAAGGCGATGCTCAAATAGTATTAGTCGGATTACCTTCCTCTGGTAAAAGTTCAATGCTTGCCGCCTTGACATCAGCCAAACCTGAGATCGGAATTCCAACTTCTGTGTTGACACCAGGAATGATTGATTATGAAGGCGTACAAATTCAAGCTGTTGAAGTTCCAGCAATTTTTGAAGATGCCAACCAAAGTGTGATGGGACGACAATCTCTTGGTGCTGTTAGAAATGCTGATCTAGTGATTTTGATTATTGATCTGACGAGAGACCCCCTTAAACAACTTAAACTTATCTTGAAGGAATTTGAAAACACTGGAATAAAACTAAACAAAAGTCCTCCTCCAGTGGAAATTAAAAAGACTGGTTCGGGAGGCATCCAAATCATTGGCGACATACATCTTGAGAATGAAAGACAAGATGTCGTAAAACTTCTCTTTGAACACGGGATACACAATGCCGTTGTAACCATCACTGGAAAGATAAAACTTGAAGATCTCGCTGAGTCACTCGATAGAAGTATAATTTACATGTTTGGAATAATTATCTGCACAAAAGGCGATGCAAAAGGATCTGCTGAAAGTTTTAAAATGCTGAAAAATAGCCCGCTTGGAAAACAGTTCCAATTAATTGTGCCCACAAGTGTAATGAATGAAGACGGCATGAAAAACGTGAAAACACTTCCTGCAAAAATTTTTCATCAACTAAATTTGATCCGCGTTTATACCAAAGATGAAAAAGGCGTTGCAAAAAGACCCATGGTATTATCAAAAGGTGTTACAGTCAAGGATTTGACAAAAATGTTACACAAGCAGTTTCTTCAATATTTCAAGTACGCCAAGGTATGGGGAACATCTGTAAAGCATTCCGGATCACAAGTAGGACTTATGCACACGCTAGAAGATGGTGATGTCATTAGAATTTTCATACGCTAGAACTGATAAATTAAGTGTCTTTTATCCTTATAATGGGTTAAGAAAATGCAGATTAGAGTTGTATTAGTTGAGATAGAAGGTGAAATCAACCTCGGTTCAATTTGTCGTCTGTGTAAAAACTTTGGATTCAGTGAACTCTATTTAGTTAATCCAAAGCTCGAATTAAACAAACTTTCGACTGCATATGGATTTGCGATGCACGCAAAAGAACTTATTAAAGATATCAAGGTTGTTACAAGTCTAAAAGATGCACTTGCTGATGTTGATGCAATAATTGGAACAACGGCAATTCCTGCTAGTACAATCTCGAATCCATTAAGATTTCCGATTCCGCCTGAAGAGCTACAGAATATGATAAATTTGAATGGAAAAACTGCTATTCTCTTTGGACGCGAGGGAACCGGACTTACAAATGAGGAACTAAATAGTTGTGATACCGTTGTTACTATTCCTGCGGATGGTGAATATCCAACACTAAATATTGCACAAGCCGCCGCCATTATTTTATATACTATTTTTCGATTAAAAAAAGGACGAAAACACGGACGATTTAGATCTGCAAGTCAAATTGAAAAAAACAAACTCTTTGAGTATTTCTCGCAGTTATTAAAAAAAATCGGATTTATAGAAGCTAAACGTCCGATAGCAGAAAGAATATTCAGAAATATAATTGGAAGGGCCTTTATTTCTGGAAGAGAATGCCATACTTTGATTGGTGTATTCCGAAGGCTGATCTCCCGTTAACTATATCATAGAAATCTTAAAGCACTGGTTCATATACAAGATATAGCTATAAATAGGTATACCCATCATATCTTTCTCTATTGAATTGAAATGGGTGAGAATATGCCAGAATGGAGTAGCGAAGAAGTAGGTGTAACAATCACAATTGATTATAATTTGTGCACTGGTGCTGGTGACTGCGTCGAAAACTGTCCCGTCGAAGTATATGAATTAGTAGATGGGAAAGCAGTGCCAACTAATATCAATGAATGCACAGAGTGTTGCACTTGCGTCGCATCTTGTCCAAACGATGCCATCAAGCACAGTTCATGCTAGTCTAAAGCCTAGACGGGTAATATAGCAAATTCTTGGACCATGAGGTAGTTTCTAATATCTAGGAAAGATTTCTTTTTTTATTTGTGTCTTTGGAACATTTAATCCTAAGACCAGTTCTTCCATAGCTGTTACCATTGAGACAGGTCCACTTAAATAAAAGATTCTTTCAAGGTAATCAGGGATCTCTTTCTTAACCAATTCCGCATTAATGCGACCCTTATAGCCCTTCCATGCCTCGGTTGGATGTGTCAGAGTGTAGACCACTTTTAAGTTTGGATTTAAGGATTGCATTTTGTCGAAATCTTCCTGAAAAAACAAATCATTTTCACAGTGGGTAGAGTTAATCAATACAATATCTGTCGAGAGCTTCGTATCCGTACAATATTTGCAAATGCTTCTTGGCGCGGTTATGCCAATTCCCCCAGTAAGAATTCCAATCTTTTGTACGTCCTCAACAATAAACCGTCCGAAGGGTGCATTTAAAATTGCTGAATCTCCTTTCTTTAGTTTAAGCAACGCTTTCTTATAATCAGTATTTCGTAGTTTAGTGGTAAATTCAATGTAGCCCTTCTCTGCTGTTTCTGTTGGACTAGTCGAAAACGAGAAGTGATGTGTGTATTTGTTCCCTTCTACCTCTATATTGACTACAAAGTATTGTCCCGCTTGGTAATGATTATCAGATTGATTTTTAAACCTGAAACTGCTAACTGGTATCATCACTTCACACTGAGTTCGCGGAACTATCTCTATAAGGTGTGTCTCAAATTCAGTCATACAACCACCTAGAGGCAAATTAAAGTTTATAATATTCTAAAAGCTTTTTCTTGTGACATATCTTATAAGAAAGTAGCAATAATGTGGTCAGTTGTTTCGAAGAGTTTTCAAATGAACCATTTGTAAGTTCATGATAGCATAACTTAGTTTTTAAAAGGAAAGGAGAATAAATTAATGAACAGAGGGGATGTCAAACATTTTATGACTAGTGGCAAATGCAGTTATTACAATAGTTTGTTGCGTCTTTTAATGCATGAGAAACCGTCCCTTTGGTTTTCAGAGGCTGTTCAATATGAAAACAAAAGATCTTGACCTCTATATGACAGATATCGATTATGAAAGGGCTGAAGATAAACCCGTAGTTAGAATTTACGGTAGGACTTCTGAAGGTATTCCTATTCAATTGCGAGTGGATGATTTTCTGCCTTATATCTTCATACCTCTCAAGAAGAAAGAACAATTTGAAAAATGTATGGAGGAAAATCAAGTACTTAAGGAATGGTTGGTTTCAACTGAAAAACTTGCTAAGATTAAGTATGACGGTGGCGAAACAATTGAACTTCTAAAACTTGTGGGAAATCGCCCCTGGGAAGTTCCAAAAATTCGTGAGCTTTTTGAAAAAAACGATATTGAGCATTTTGAATCTGATATTCCTTTTGTCAAGCGTTTTCTTATCGATACAAGTTTAAAAGGTCTCAACATACTACGTATTAGTTCAGCAGTTCAAGATCAGGAAAAGGCTGGAGGTTACATCCTCAGGTCACAAACGAAACATATTCATCCTTCAGATATCGACCCATTGCGTTTCAGGAAACTCATTCACCTTTCTCTTGATATTGAAGTTGATGATCGTGATGTTATTGAATTTGAAGATTTAAAAAGCTATAATCGAAGACTAATCGCTCTCTCCTTATGCTGGGGCACAAACCAGGATGATTATAAGACTCATGTTTTTTGTTTAAAGGAAGATTCTGATGAAGCAGAGAAAAAACTGCTAAATGAATTCTTCACGCTTTTCCGAGAAATTCAACCAGATGTGGTGATCGGTTATAATGTTGATGCGTTCGACTTCCCATACATCATTGACCGTGTACAGAAGTTAAAACTTTCTACTACTCCTCTATCTCTGCTTGATAATGATACACTCCGTTATTCCGGAAGATTAAGAGCTCACCGAATGAGAGGTCGTATTATTTGCGATATAATAAAAAAAATTGGCAAAATCACTACCGAATCAGGACGTAGAGGCCTTGGGGATGTTGCTCAAAAATTGCTTGGAACAAAAAAGATTGAACTTAAAGAATCTGTGGGAAAATTATGGGCAAAAGGTGTTTTAGAAAACGACAAAAAACGTCTGAAATCCTTCATTAACTATTCCGAAATGGACGCTATACTTTCCTATCGGCTCTGGTGGGAATTGGAACTAGAGAACATTTTGGAGCTTATTCGAATTGTAGGCTTTCCACCTGCAGAGGGTATGTATGCAACAGAAAGAAACCAAGGCGAGCTTGAACTTATGCGTAAATGTGTTCAGAGAAATGTTCTCATCCCCAATAGTTCTGTGCCCGACGAAACACGTCAAAGACAAAAAATGAAAGAAGAAGACGGTCTGAAGGGCGGTATGGTTATCGGCCCAACAGGTGCGTTCCATAAAGAAGTGGTTATTTTTGATTTCCGATCCCTGTATCCTTCAATCATAATAGCTTATAATGCAGGGGGCGAAACATTCCAAGGCAAGCCCGATAATTCTTTTGAATTCAAGAAGAAACCAAAGTCAGTCCTCGCTGAAATGGAAGAGTATATTCTTTCTTACAGATTCAAGCTAAAACAGAAGAAAAAGGAACTTGAAAAAAAGCTTATTGAGATGAAAATTGAAAAGAAGGTTAAAACTGATGAATATATGAATCGACAAGAAGACCTTAAGAATATTGATCGACGGCAATCAATGCTTAAATTAGTTGCAAATGCTCTATATGGTACTATCGGTTCAGTTTTCGGCAGATTTTATTTACTCCATGTAGCTAAGGCCATTACTTCGCTCGGACGTCAACATCTTACAAATCTTATTGAACTGATTGAACAATACAATGAAATCAATGCAAAGCATTTTAAAGTGGTTTACGGAGATACGGACAGCATTTTTGTGAGTTTTGCTGAAGATAAATCATTTGAACAACTTTATAATCTTACAATGCGATCAAAGAAAGAAAAAATTACCCACAAAGAACTAAAATCAGTAGAAAAAGATGCTTGCACGAGTATTGATCATTTGCTAGACTTTCTCGGTTCTAAGCTTCCAGAAGGAATGCAACTAGAATTAGACGATATTGCATTTCGGATTATTTTTCAACCCGAACGAAAAAAGGCATATGGTTATGTAAGTGCATTAAATGGAGAATTGAAAGTCAAGGGTTTTGAAGCCATTCGAGGGGATTGGACCGAATTCGCTAAGCGCGTTCAATTGAAAGTGATTGATATCCTTCTCCGAAGTAGTGAGACCGCTGCAATGGAAAATGCAAAACAGTTTGTATTGGAAGAGTGTAGAACCCTCTTAAATGCACCTATTGAAGAAATTAAAGACCATCTGATTCAATACGCCCCAATCAGTAAATCCCCAGAAAAATACAAGTCAATCACGCCAGCGGTTGGAGCTTTCCTTCATTATTGTGAGGTTAACAACCTTGATCCTAAAAAAGAATGGAAAAATATTTCCAAATTTCCTTATATCATACTTAAGGGCGAGGGACCTCAGTATAAACGTGCTAGACATCCAAATTTAATGAACAGCACAGAGATAGACAGAGAACAATATATAAAGGAAGTATTGGGCGCTGTATCGAAATTTGGCGTTAAACTTGGCCTAGATACAATCAAAGGAAAGGGAAGAAAAACCACACTACTTGATTTTGTTTGAAAACCTATTAGTGACTATAAGAGTCTGAAATAACTCAACTCAAATCTTCTTGCGCAGGAGTAATACATCCTCAAGCGACTGACTTTTTGTTAGACCACAATTATCGAATCCAAGTTTCTCATAAAAATTCTTTGCAGTATTATTGGACGGCCGGACATATAAAAAAACGGATTTGCAATCGTGAGATTTCAAAAAATTACAAGCTTTTTGCACAAGTATTCTGCCAATACCGCGTCCTCGAAATTCCTCTCGAACAGAAAGTGAGTTAATATATCCCTCATTGGAACGTGTTGATGCATTTATACAACCAATTACCTGTCCTTGACCTGATCGTGCTATAAACCACTGACAAGGACGCTGTTGGCCATCGATGTAACAATCCAGCTCTAATGTGTCCAATGTACTCAAAGTGTCAAATGAGTTTTTTAAAATATCTCTTAGACCAACTCTATCATTCTCATCCAACTTTTTTATCTCAATATCCATTCTTTTCGACCCATTAGGCACTCATTTTCATTAAAACAGCGTCTTTTCCTTTGCCATAATAATTTCGGAGAATGTATTCATAGTTAAAACCTAGTTTACGATACATTTCCCTTGCGGCCTTATTTGTCATTTTCACCTCTAATCGAAAATAAGTGGGACCAGCATCCTTCAATTGCCTCATTAACTCTTTTACAAGCCCAATTCCTATACCTCGGCGTCTGTAATTTGGATGAACCGCCACAGAAACGATATGTCCTATTTTTCCTTCTCTAGTCGATTTAATGACTCCAATGCTGTATCCCACAATAGTATGTCCCACATTTTCTAGTGCTACCAGAAAACTATAATGTTTGAATTCACCTAACATTTCTAAGTGTTGCTCTGTATATCTCTCGCTCTCTGAAAAGCAGTTTCTTTCTATTTCATAAATTGAAGAGAGATCCTTTTGGTTATATGAACGTATGATTATCATAGCCCCATCTTTAAGTGTTAACTCAGACACATCTTTTACGTCCTTATGTATCAAATTCATGTTTACAAATAATCCTCCTTAAAAATACTGCAAAGAATTCATGATATTTATGGAACATTCCTTATTTTCTTTTTATTGTCCAGATCAGTTTTCTATCGTAAGATATTTCCCTATGATGTCCTTCTAAGGGAGTTTTTACACAAAACACACATGATTTGCCGGATAAAGTATATTCGTATTACGGAATCTCTTATCTTAAAAAAAGTTTCGCCAGCATCTTAAATATGTGTTTCGATCAATGTTATTATATGAACTACCTCACGCTAAAGCGGAGAGGCTTCCTGCTTCTACGACCGAACTTGCTTTGACATAGGGAATACAATTTAAGTATTCCAGCGCTGCCAAAGTAGAGGATTCAGTCTCCACAGGCGTGAATTCGGTACGCACCATACCTACTGCTTGTGTTAAACCTTCATTTTCTAAGTTAACGCTTGAATTATGATCTCTGTCTATCACCATACCACACACATGACAGACGTAGATTCTTTCATCTAATCCTATTTCCCGGATGTTCCCGCAGCGTGAGCAGGTTTTAGTTGAAGGGAAAAACCTATCGACTTCAATCGGAGTATGCACCTTTACTTCAAGCATGCGTATTATTCCTCCAATCGCGGTTGATAGCATTTTGCCTCCCCATAGCCGCTGCCAGCCCTTGAGGTTCTCATCCTGATAGCAGACCACTCCATAATTTTCTTGAATGTAATGTACTAATTTGTTCTTGATGTCCTGCTTGATATTGTTAGCTTTTGCATAGGCTTTTTCCAGTTTGCGCTTGGTTTTATACCAGTTCTGGCTGCGAAACTGCTGCCGACTTAATTTCTGATGTAGTTTTCTGAGTTTTGTGCTGATGCTGATGGGTATCGCATACCGGATAGCTATGCCATTGGAGAGAGTCAGTTGCTTCGCCAGACCGAAATCAATCCCCACGGTTTTTACGGGAGGTGGTGGTGTCTCCTTCGGCTGATAGGTGGTGATGGCCAGGTAGTAATCGCCATGTCGTTGCAATAAGAGGCCATTGGCAAGCTCCACCCCTTCGGGCAGCTGATCCAGACCATTGACTCGCAGTTTCTGGCTGATGCCTTGTATCCGGACGTACTTTTCATTCAAAATTTGGTAGGTGTTACCGTATTGTTTCAAGGGAATCGACCGCACCTGGCTCTTGAATGTGAGTGCCCCGATTTTTCGTTCTTTAGCTTTTAAACGTGCCAGTCCTTTGATGTTATCCAGGGTTCGCTTAATCAGACTTTGTTTCATCTGTGAGGATAAATAACGCAGTGTACGGCGCTCAAAACTATCTTTGACTTTCACCGTCACTTCTGACAACTTATAATCTATTTCAAACACGTTAGGCTGGGCGAGGATATGGTTGTACAGCCATTTAGCCTCCAGAAATAACATTTTTAGCTGGTGTTTTGTTTGCCTGTTGAGATGAGAGCTGTCAATTTTGACGGTAAACACTCTACAGCTCTGGTGCTTTCGTCGCTCTTTAGTGGCCTTCAAGGTAGCCTTGATGGTCTCATTTTTGGTGAGGGTCATATTCATATAACTTGCTGCTCCAAAATATAATCGCCAGAAATCTAAAGTTCCTGCATGCCTATATGACTAAAAACCCATACACAACAAGGTATATAAACACCACGCCATTCATCACCACTCTAAAGAGTTGGTGCATTCTGGCTTAGCTATCAGTAATGCATAATCTTTGCTTGATTGCGCATTCCCTTTAGATAACAAAATTTTACTTTCATTACTATGAAATGCGGCTAAAGACAAATTGTATTTCTCTTGTTTATTTTTGTGAAGAGTTACTTCATTTTTGTCCCTTTAAACACTGTTAAGACTTTAAACACCTCATAAAATTCAGATACATCGATTTATTTGCAGAAAAGATTTTACTTCCAATAGACTTTTGAATGAGTTTTATGAGATATTAAACAGAAGAATGGAGGCTTTCTCTTTGGCAGCAGAGTCTGACGATTATCTTGAACTGACAGCAAATATGACAGCTATCCCTGCAACTATTTTGAAACTTTTAAAGGTAAACGTCCCAGCGTCCCTCACTTCACCTATTAATGATATTAACTTTAATGTAGATCGTATAGTTTTCATTATGCTAGATAACTTCGGTCTATTTGAGTACACTTATTATAAACCTGAATTCTTAATTCAAGCCTGTGATGCTCTCGTCCTTCTAGATACACCAAATCCTTACACTGAAGGGATTTTACGACAGATTTTCTATGGCACCGACCAAGATCAAGAATTTCATCTCCCAGGATTTCTTTTAGCCAACGGGAAATCTGTCGCTTTACTCGGACGCCAGGATGACCTGAACATAATTGCAAAGAATGCACATTCTGTCCCATGTACAGACGACATGAATGTCTATATCAATGCTGTAAAAGCCTTGAATAGATATGACTTTCTCTCATTGCATTTTGTCGATTTTGAAAAATTGTATCAGCAATATGCGTTTCAACCACCTGCTGAAACGTTAAAGCAGTTAATTCGGCGGACTGATAAATGGCTCAAGGTGTTATATTTACAATCTAAATCGGGAACAGTCTTTATTGTTCTTAGTTCTCATGGAAAACATCAAATTGATTTACAAATCAAAGGAAAAGCTGCACAATGGCGGCTGGCAAGCCTTCCTATAGCTATATTCTCGAAAAAGCCTTGAAAATCGTTTTCTTAAGTATTTGTCCACAAGATAACATAAATCCATTAAGAGTATACTACGTGGCTAATAACACACGGGACGCATGAATAACATATCTTTTTTTCAAAAACTAAATTCCTAATTTTCTTTTCAAGTATTCAAGAATTTCTTTTGTTGTTTTTTCACCTAATATACTACCAATAGTCCATTTTCGCTTTCCAAAGATGTATAGAATATTAGATAAAAATAAATTACTAATAATTAAGCCTTCGAATAGCAATGGAATCTCAACTGTCCTCCGAATAGTATATGCTTGAAAGAGTAACAAAGGAAAGGTCAATCCTATTATTACAACGAAAATATCGCGATGATGTTTTTCTACAAATGAGAATCTTCTCAGATAGTAGCTAAAGTAGATTGCATGAGTGAGAGAGATCAATATTGCTCCATAAAGAAATTGAATGTCTATTATGTCAAACAGAAATATTCTACCAGAGAATGAAATACTAAAAATTGGTTCAAGTACTAGAATGGATGTAGAGTAAGAATTATCTGCTTTATTCTTCTCATTTTCAATCCCAGATATCTTGACTAAAATAGAGTGATTACCTCCAATTGCAGTCCATTCTAACGTAACTTCTTTGTAGGAATTAACATTAACATTCGTTTTTGTAGTATTAACTAGTGTATTGTCTACAAAAAGATTGATAGTGACAGTCTCATTTACAGTGCCCGTATTTTCTATAAATGCTTTTACTTGTATAATCTCGCCGTTTACTGGAGGATGCTTCGGATAAATGACAACACGACTCAATGTCACATCACGCGTTGGAATGTGTAATGTTAGTGTGAGATTGTTGTTACTTGAAATAATTTCTTTCTGTTGAGAGAATCCGTCAATCTCTGCCAATACCTTAATTTTATGATGTCCACTTTTTGCTTTCCACAGAAACTGTTTTTCGATTGAACTCCCTTCAGATAATTTATTTTTTGTAGTTGTAATTCGTTTATTGTCAATTTCTAGGTGAATGTTTACAAGTTCATCTTTTGACCCTAGATTTTCTATCGTAGTATTAATAACGACCCAGTCTCCAGTCTTAATTACTTGAGGAGTCACTGATAATGACGTAACAGTTACATCTCGAAAGGGTGCTACCTGAATAGTAGAATTTGATAATACCTGAATCGTATATTGAGAAGAATTTCCAAATATGCTGAATTCGATATCTAATGTATTCCTGCCTTCATATAGCAACGTTTTGTTAATATTAATTGAAAAGTCGATTCTATCTGATTCATTGCTTATGCTCCATATCCCAGTGGTTATCTCCACTTGGTTCCACAAAAGAGAAATGCTCAGGTTATAGACGGTAAGATGATTCTCTACAGAATAATATGTTCTAAGATTAGCTGAAAATTGATCTGTCAACACTTCCTCAGAAATATTAAATTCTAAAGTGGCTTTAAAAGTTTGAAATTTTGGTGAACCGTCTGGCAAGTAATCTTGAAAGTCGGCAGGATAAGGCAGCGCATCACCTAATTCACTAAAACTGTATTCACCAGTTGATTGAATATTTGAGATCGTTTTAACGAAGAGATAGGAATCGTTGTAGAGTGTTAATTTCGTTTGGCCATCGTAACTCGAAATAAAGTCAAGTCTAAGTTCAATAATGTTGTTTCCCTCTAAAAAGGCATCAAATGGAATGACTAACTTTACCCAATAGTCATCTAGATTCTCTAGACGCGCACTATTAATACCTTTACTTCTATGAAAGCGATTATTGCAATTAACTTCGATATTAAAATCAGAAGCGGATGGATTGCCCGAAAATCCTAGGTGGAGCGAAAGCGAAAAGGCTTTGTCTTCTATTGACTCAACTGAGAATGGAATAACAATATTGTCTACAGCCTCGCCTCCATTACTGGCTGAAAGTCGGATTGTGTCAATATCAAGTTCTGAAAATAGATTTTTGCCATCCTTTAGACTTATAGCCCCCTCTGAAGAGGGCATCATCATTGGTAAGAGCATGAATATTGCTATAATGCTGATAATGAGGGCTTTTTTCAAAATGCTTTCCTTCCATATCGATCCAGTTTAGAGGAACGATTAAATCCTCTTCGCCCAAATAAATTTGCAAGAAAGGTTCTTTCACGGCTTTATAAACGTTTTTACGATGTTAAAACTACACTTCAATAGTTATTTAATATCAATAATAATAGTAGCAGCTGCATAGATGAGCGCCCTTATAAAGTGTATGATACTTGAGTTACTTGAACAGACTCTCGGAAGATAAATCCCACGATATGCTCATAAAAGCTCTTTAATTGAAGGTGTATCTTTTTGATTAAGGAAAAAGCCGACCAATATGTTAAATTAATACATAGAATAATGCCTGAGTTTAAAGTAAAAATAATGCATGTTTGTGGGACGCATGAACAGGCAATTACTCGAGCTGGATTAAGAACATTACTACCTAAAAATTTGGAACTTCTTGCAGGTCCAGGATGCCCAGTATGTGTAGTTCCCGCGCATGATATCGATGAAGCGTTGCTTTTAGCAAAGGATGGTAAAATTATCACAACATATGGCGATATGATCCGAGTACCTGCCAGTGAGATTTCTCTAGCAGATGCAAAGGCTGAGGGTGCGAATATAAAGATTGTTTATAGCGTTAATGATGCTATCAAACTTGCGCAAAAATATCCGACTGAAGAAGTGGTTTTTTTTGGGATAGGATTTGAAACAACGGCACCTACTTTAGCCGCAGAAATGATCAAAAGACCACCAAAAAATTTCAGTGTCTTAACATCATATCGACTTATTCCACCGGTTATGGAACTTATTATGGGCATTGGAGACCTGCATGTAGAAGGTTTTATTTGCCCAGGACATGTAGCTACAGTAATAGGTACCAAACCATTTCAGTTCCTTCCGGAGTTATATTCCATGCCCACAGTTATTGCAGGCTTTGAACCTTTAGACATTCTCTTAGCGATTCTTATGCTACTTAAACAGATCAGAAACAATGATCCAAAGGTAGATAATGAATATAGTCGTTCAGTAGCTGATGAAGGAAATAAAAGGGCACAGGAGATTATGAATGAGGTATTTGAAACCGCCACTGTGCGATGGCGAGGGATTGGACGTGTTCCTCTCTCTGGATACCATTTAAAAGAAGAATTTTCAGATTACAATGCAAGAAAAAAGTATAACATTACTATAGAAGGTTCTATAGATATTAGACCAGGATGTTCTTGTCATCTTGTGATTATTGGAAAACTCCAGCCAGATCAGTGTCCTCTCTTTGGAGAAGAATGTACACCGATTCACCCTTATGGTCCTTGCATGGTAAGTCATGAGGGCACGTGCAACATTTTTTACCGTTATAGTGCGCGCAAAAAGTGAAATATTTGATGCAAGAATCTGCGAGGTAGCAGATATGCTTAAAATAATACTTATAGTCGGAGCAAGACCACAGTTCATAAAAAGTGCCCCACTAATTCAAGAAATGTTAGCATGTCCAGATATTGAGTTAAAATTAATTCATTCTGGACAGCATTATGCTGACGAAATGTCAGATATCTTTTTCCGACAACTCAATATACCTCAACCGATTGAAAACCTAGGGGTGGGTTCAGGAACGCATGCGATTCAGACAGCGGCTATGTTAGAAGGATTTGAAAAAACCCTTTTAAAATATAATCCAGATCTGGTAATTGTTGTTGGTGATACAAATACTACTCTCGCGGGTGCACTTGCAACATCTAAGTTGCAGATACCTCTCGCCCATGTGGAGGCTGGCTTACGCTCTTATGATATGAATATGCCTGAAGAAATCAACCGAAAGTTGACAGATCATTGCTCCTCTTTACTTTTTTCACCCACACTAAACGCAGCAATAAATTTGGTAAATGAAGGCATTCCTTCTGAACGAATTTTTATAACAGGAGATACAATGGTAGATACCTGCCGTCAACACTTATTTAAGACTAAAGACTCCACAATATTGGAACGCCTAAAATTAGAAAAAAAGGACTATTTATTAATTACATTACACCGACCAGAAAACGTAGATAATGAAGAAAACTTGAAAAGTATCATCGAAGCGTTAATCGAACTGAGTGAAAATAAAATCGTTTTTCCCATT
>JAECRW010000171.1 GCA_016294985.1 Candidatus Sifarchaeum marinoarchaea
ACAAGAAAAAGAATTCTTTGGATTCGTCAAGAAAGGGGGACGTGTCAAATCTTAGAAGAAGGAGATTAGCTTACTTCTTAAACTTTGGTAGCAGCATTGGCACCCTTTTTTTATAGTCTTCATACTCTTTGCTAAATTCTTTAATCAGTTCTTCCTCCTCTTTCCTTGAAATAAGATACACAAGTAAGATCATCAAGGGGCTAACAAGTAAAGAGTACCATGCAGATAATAGAAAGGAAATTCCCACATGTGCTAATAATCCACCAAGATATTGTGGATGTCGAACAATGGAATATACTCCTGTATCAACAATTTTTTCTGTTCTATGCGTTTCTGCCACTTTTAGTGTTGTCTCCTTGACACCCATAATTCCGAGCCAAGCACCCGGAACAAGAAAGGATGAGCAAATTATCATATGAAGAAGAGGAATTGAAAAATTGACAATTGGAATAATGACGGATACATGTTGAAGAATTGGAATGGTAAATCTGACCTGAGGGGAAACCCAGAGTCCCATCCAAAACATGAAAAATCCCCACCCTGAAATAAGTCCATAAATCTCACCTATCTTAATTCCTTTCTCCTTCCCGTATTTTTCTTGAAGTTTCAGGTGCTCAACTGACAAAAAATGAAGCGGTATTACAGCTATCACACCGATTATACAAATAAAGAACCACATATACATTTTACCACGATCTGAATTCCAAAATTATAATTATGATTGTTAAAGAAGATAGATATAAGAATTCTAGAAATATATATCTCTAGTAGACCGATCGATCAATATGGTGCTTTAGGCAACACGTGTTATTTCTAAAAACTTAAATGAGTGGAGTGACATACAAGTGACCCAAACCTTTGTCACGTCTTTAATACGCATGCCCTGTCTTTTTTACCGTGAAAGAAGTGAGGAATGTGTTTTCCAACGATTACTCCAAAGACATGGCTCTGGAAAGACTATAAAAGAAGCAATCGATTTGGCGATCCAATCAATAGCTAGAGGCCTTAAACAATACTATAATGAACTTGTAGTCCTTTCAGAGGAGGATAGCAATCTTATTTTTAAAGAACTCTGCTCATTCATAACCGAGGGGCTAGAAAAACCAGTTTCTGAGAGTCCTCCATGTATGGGGCTTTTTTTAACTAACAATGGCTATTCCTGTCCAGTACATTCACTTAATTTGGACGCCAAGAAATACGACTCCATTTTAAACTATATTGGCTCCCCTGAAGATCCTGGATGTCTGTGCTATTTTTCTGCATTGGTTAAAAGCCATGGAGTTGTTGATAAATCGACATTCAAAAGAGCGAAAGAATACTTAGCAAAAAGAAACTCAAAAGAGTGATCGTGCGATCTTTGGTGAGTTTGTTTTTTATTTCTAGAAATCTGAAAAAAAGAAAAGAGAATACATGTGGTTTAATTAACTATTTTTTGGGTAAATAGGGAATCAGTAAAGAAGCTAGCAAACCTATTTCACGGTTCTGTGTATAAGCAACACCAGGGCCTGTAAATCGCATGACTATACCTTCGCCTCCTAAGAGGAAGCTTTTCTTGCCTCCCACTTTAGACGTACGATATTGCATATTTGTCTCGAACGCCATCATCACACCAGTGTCAATGACGAATTCTTCTCCTGGGCCAATCTCGTGTCGTTCAATATAGCCATACCCACCGAGCCAGACATCACCTTCAGCTTCAGCAAAAATTTTTGTTAATATTAACCCTTCACCACCTAAAAGGCTTGCAAGTTTGCCCATTTGAGAGGTGACTTGAACCGAGGGTGTGCTACAAATATACGCATCTTTATTTAAAGTCCATTCCTCACCTTGGTTAAGGTGTAAATGCACAATGTCTCCCGGTGCTCCATGAGCCAACGCAATCATACCAGGCTTGGTTGCACCTTCTTTGAGTTCGAAGAAGTTCTGAAACATTGATTCTCCAGAAAATTTTCTTTTCAGACCTCGTAAGATGCCTCCTGATGACTTCGTCTCCATGTCGACGTGTCCATCCATATAAACCATTGCTCCGCTCTCTGCTACTATTTGTTGTCCTGGTTGGTCGAGATAAATGCGAACTACTGAAAATGCGGGACTACCGGTAATTTCGTATCGCAAAAACGATTTTTCTTTTCCTTCAGACATGATATCACCAATTGTTAATTTTCCAAGTTAATCTTTGAGTTAATTCAAATTTTATTGTGGCTGTTCCTTTAATAATATAATTTTTGTTTAATAAAACAGCCAGGTTATTATGTTGATTCTCGTATTATTCATTAAAGGGGAATTGTTATGAGTACAGAAGAGGATCCGTTTGAGAATTTTTTGGAGACTTTAGATGAAGCCGCGGAGCGATTAAATCTTGAGCCTAATATTCATGCATTTCTTAGACGTCCAATGAGAACACTTTCTGTGGCTGTAGGCATCGTCCACGATAATGGAGAATACAATATCTACGATGGATACCGCGTTCATTATAATGACATCCGGGGACCGTGTAAAGGCGGGCTCCGTTATCATCCTTCGGTAACGCTCAATGAGACAATCGCTTTAGCAGGTTGGATGACCATAAAATGCGCCGTAGTAGACATTCCTTACGGAGGTGCAAAGGGAGGTGTCAAGTGTGATCCAACAAAAATGTCACGGACAGAAATTGAACGACTGACTCGTAGATATATCTACATGATTCTTCCCTTGATAGGCCCTGAGAAAGATATTCCCGCCCCAGATGTCTACACTGATGAAAGAGTGATGGCATGGATAATGGATACCTATAGCATTTTCAAAGGATATGCAGTTCCTGAAATTGTGACAGGCAAACCAATTGAACTTGGAGGGTCCTTAGTCAGAAAATATGCTACTGGCAAGGGTGTAGCAGTTGTAACACAAAAAACTATGGAACATTTAGGAATCCGCAATCATCCAACTGTAGCTATCCAGGGATTTGGAAACGTTGGATCTTGGCTTGCCAAATTTCTTTACGAGATGGGCTATAAAGTAATAGGTGTAACATCAGTCGATGGAGGTCATTTCGATAAGAATGGATTAAATATTCCACAACTCTTTCAGCACTTTTATGATGAACAGCCTTGGTCAGAATTCAAAGGGACAGATTTTATTGAAGATGTAGGCGAAGCAAATAAGGCATTATTTGAATCGGACGTAGACATCTTAGTACCTGCTGCACTTGAGGATCAAATAACAGAAAGAAATGCTAATTCAATAAACGCAAAGGTGCTTGTTGAGGCTGCCAACGGTCCTACAACGCCAAATGCAGATTGGATACTTAATGAGAAGGGTGTCTTCGTTGTACCAGATGTATTAGCTAACGCCGGTGGTGTTATAGTCTCATATTTCGAATGGGTTCAGGATACGCAAGCATACTTATGGCCAGAAGCGCAAGTGAATAAAGAACTTGAAGCCGTTATATTAAAGGCGTACAATGAAGTTTCACATCTCTCTAAAAAGGAAGAAATAACTATGAGGAGCGCCGCCTATTGTCAAGCAGTAGAACGCCTTGCAAAAGCAATTCAGCTGAGAGGTTTCTTCCCATAGACGATCTAATCTAGACG
>JAECRW010000172.1 GCA_016294985.1 Candidatus Sifarchaeum marinoarchaea
GCCAGCCATACCAACCTCTATGGCTAAATTAGTCTCCCTTTTTATTATCTCTATAGCTTTTAGGGTACCGTAGAAATCTGCATCACCTGCTGCCGCCGTAGTATCTATATCAAGACCGTCAAGACCAGCATTCGCAAATATCTTGGCCACGTAAACTATGTCATTTGTCATATCTTCTGCAGCAGACTCCTGAACAGCACGTGCTTCTTCGAGTTTGCCTTCGTTCATTAAATCCGTAGGAGATGGCCACTTTCCACCCTGAGATTGAAAATAAATCCCTAGGTTAGGCATGGCTCCATAGAATACAGGAATCACAGCATTAATTTCCGTGTTTTCGATCACTGAAGCTTCATCCATAGCAATCGTTTTTACTGGTCTAAAACTATAGTCGGCATGTCCGATTTCGAATGTGTCGAAACCGATAAAGCGCTCGCCAATAATTACTGCTTGTTCCCGTGATACTGGCATGGCAGAATATCGACAAATACCTGTATATCTAGTAGTGCCGCCATCCGTTGTTAAAACAATTCCTTTGCCTTGTTCAACACCGATTTGTCTACCTGGCCTTGTTAGTATATCTAAAATATGATCTATTTCGTTACCTGACAGTTCTGGTATCTTTGCTTTTGTTGTAGCCCAGTTTGTACCGTCTTCAAGGTCTGACCGAATTTGATCTTTAGTCATGTACAGTGGTTTTCCCGTACCAGTACGCATCGTAAATTCGGTCAAAATTTGACCTCCTTTAGAAGATTCTCTACACTCAAATTTTTTTAAAATCTGTAAAAGTAGAATTTCCTAAAAAAACTTTCCTATTCGTTCTTGAAGAAAAAGGATTTGTTAAAATATAATTAGAATGGCAAAAGCGTTCTACAAAAAAGAGAATAAGAAAGATAAAATAAAATTTTTCAATTACTTACAGTTTAAGATGCAAGTTCTTTAGCCCATTTTACGGCTTCTTCTGCATCCTTTGCATAACCATCTGCGCCTATTTTATCGGAAAATTCTTGCGTGACAGGAGCCCCTCCTACCATGACCTTCACAGAATCTCGCAAATCTTCTTTTTCAAGTGCCTTAATCACTTCTTGCATTTGCGGCATAGTAGTTGTTAGGAGCGCGGACATTCCAACAATATCTGGTTTTAGTTCCTTAACTTTTTCAACAAATTTTGAGGTGGGCACTTCAGTACCTAAATCGATTACTTCGAAACCGTTTGCAGCTAGTAATGTAGATACAATAGTCTTGCCTATGTCGTGAACATCACCCTCTACTGTTCCAATAAGAACTTTTCCTGCACTTGCTTTTTCTTTCATCTCTGCAGATATGTGAGGCTCAAGTAGTTCGATTGCAGCCTTCATAGCCGATGCACCCATCATTAAATCCACTATAAATAACTCGCCTTCTTCATATTTCGCTCCAACAATTTGGATTCCTTTTTTTAACCCATTCTCAATTACTTCTAGTGGATCAATTCCAGCCTCAAGAGCCTCTTGGACTAATTTAAGACATTCTTCTCTATCTAGGTCGACAATAGCATTCTTAATGCCTTCAAACAATTGTTCACTTCTCAGGTTATTCCCTCCTTTGGATTAGAATGTATCACGATAGTTTTGTATTTCCCAGTTAGTCACAACGCTGCAGTATTCTCTCCACTCAGACATTCTGACCTTGTAGTATTCGTTAAAACCGAAATCACCCATAATTTCCTTAAAGAATGGATCTTTCTTAAATTCTGCAAGCGCTTCGCCCAGAGTTCTTGGGAGGTACTCAATGCCTTTTTGCTCAAGATCATCGTCCATCAGGTCGCCAGGTTCTATATGAATGGGTTTTGGAGGTTCTATTTTCTTTTTGATCCCTTCTAAGCCACAAGCCAAGGTTGTACCTAAAGCGAAGTATGGATTTGCTGTGCAATCGGGCACACGAAATTCTATTCGTGTTGGTTCAGGCCCATCTCCTTCCGCACGCGTGGGGATTCTTATGGCGGCAGCTCGATTGTCAACACCCCATATACAATGTGCGGGTGCCCATGAATGTGGCAAAAGACGCTTGTAACTGTTTGGATTTGGAGCACACACAGCACATAGACCTTTTAGATGAGCCATTATTCCGCCAATGAAATATTTTGCAGTATCAGATAGGAAATACTCGTCGCCTTCTGAATAGAAGAGATTACTTTTCCCATCGAGATCCCACAGACTGATGTGAAAATGCATTCCTGATCCTGCTCCTCCAGGAAATGGCATGGGTAAGAAAGTTGTTGAATATCCGTGATTCAAAGCTACTCCTTTAGCTGCATCTTTGAAGGTTAAAACATTGTCTGCAGCAGTTAATGCATCTGTATATCTTATCGTTATTTCGTATTGTGCACCGCCGTATTCAGAGATAACACGTTCTATGTCGAGACCCATTTTCTCAAACGTGTCCAGCCAATCTTGTATTACATCATTTGCTAAGTCGTATTGGGTGACTGTTCCATATTTTTCGTAATTTTGAGGAATCATATTGCCACTTTCATCTCGTTTTGTAAGATAATATTCAAGTTCTCCGCTTGCCATTGGAAGAAAGTCCATTTCTTTTGCTTGGGAAATAATTCGCCGCAGAAATGCACGAGCATCTGTTGCTGATGGCTCAAAATCAGGGTTCAATAATTCACATATAAAACGAGCGGAATTTTTAGCATAAGGTAATAACTTAAATGTCTGGAGATCTGGATAAATCTGAAACTCTTTTGCTGGTGCACCAAAAGAGCCATCTAAAACAAGATGATCTAATGCGTTAAATGATTGAATACCTTTAGCTATGCCAATTCCCCTTTTAATATGAGATTTTAGATGTTTCCCTGTTGAGGCTTTTGCTCGAATAACCCCGTCATTACCTATCCATACAAACCGGACAAGTTTGATTTTCTCTTTTTCAATTATCTCATATATTTTGTCTTCATCCGTCATTTTACGGGACACCCTCTGAATTCCTAGTTTTTAAATTGCAAATGTAGGTACTTCGATATACACCTTTCAAAACAATCTAGTTTAAATTGCAAATATTGTTCGTTCAGTGCTTTGGATATTTATAGATTCTTATGTGGGAAGCCAATTCACATTTTTTAAGAATTAGGTCTGCCTTTTATTTATAAAATGACTTCATTTTTCAAAGAAATGAGTCCTTAAACCAATTCTCAGTGTTCGAAATCGAATCCTATGATTTTTTAAGAGTCTTAAGTATATATTCATTAAAGGTGATTAGATTTGATAGAGACTGAAACGATTCCGAATATCAGGATTGTTCCACCTGGACCTAATGCCAAAAAACTGCTAGAACTTGATGATAAATACATTTCGCCGTCTTATGCGCGATTTTATCCATTAGTTGTAGATTCTGCAGAGGGCTGTCTACTGAAAGATGTTGATGAGAATATCTATATCGACTTTAATGCGGGTATCTCTGTAGTTAACGTTGGTCATTCTCATCCAAAAGTGGTTAAAGCTATTCAGAATCAGGCAACAAAACTGATTCATTATTCAAATACGGATTTTTATTATGAAGAAAGTCTGCT
>JAECRW010000173.1 GCA_016294985.1 Candidatus Sifarchaeum marinoarchaea
CTGCGTTAAAAACTCTGGCAGGTCCTTTATGAACCATCATGTCAGATTTAACGGCACTTTGTTTGACAACAGCCACTCCCAAGTTCCCTCTCAAAACTGCGTAACCACCTTCCTTATGCACGGGATCTTCTAGAGGCCTAATTACATCAGATCTCAACACTTTTGCATCTTTTATATTCTCTCCAATAGTTTTACTTGTTACTGTAAGTGAATCAAGATGAATTTTGTTGTCAAGTACTTTTAGTATAGCAGGAACGCCTCCTGCCTCGTCTACATCTTTTAGTGTATAAGGTCCACCAGGAACTGTGTCAATGATATGAGGTGTATCTTTACTAAGTTCATTAAAAACCTCCAAACTTAGCTCATGTCCAACTTCCTTGGCTATTGCAGGAATATGGAGTATGACATTGGACGATCCCCCAACAGCTAATGCTAAGCGAATCGCATTTTCAAATGCGTCTTTAGTCATAATGTCTCGAGCTTTAATATCATCCTCTATCAATTTGAGAATCTGACGGCCACTCTGAAGAGCTGTTCGCTCTTTTCTTACATCTATTGCATGCTCTGTGGCACTTCCTGGCAAACTGAGACCGAGTGCTTCTGTAACTAATGACATCGTATTCGCGGTATACATGCCCGCACAGGAGCCGGGACCTGGACACGCTGCTTCTTCTAAGGCTTTTGCCTCTTCTAAAGTCATTTTTCCAGATTTAACCCAGCCAGTTGCTAAGAAAGCGTCAGTTATTACTACTGGTTTACCCTTGAATCTGCCTGGCAGCATAGGTCCTCCCGTAACCATTATAGAAGGTACATTAAGACGGCCAATAGCCATCAGCATGCCAGGAACAATTTTGTCACAACTAGCTAGGCACACTAGACCGTCAAATCCATGCGCAGAAACCATCAGCTCAACAGAGTCTGCTATAAGATCACGACTAGGCAACGAAGATGACATACCAACGTGGCCCATGGCAATTCCATCGCAAATAGCAATCGTATTAAATTCAAAAGGAACTCCGCCAGCCTCACGAATTCCGTCTTTAACTTTAGCTGCAAGTTTATTCAAATGAATATGACCTGGTACAATCTCATTCCAGCTATTTGCAACAGCCACGAACGGTTTTTTGAAATCTTCGTCGGTGAGCCCCGTAGCACGGTAAAGCGCACGATGATGTATTTTCTCTATTCCTTCAAGTTTGGTTTCATTTTTCAGCGGTTTTTCACGGTTTGACATCGCATTCACCAAAATAAACTAAACTTCTAGATTTTACCATTAAAACAGCTAAAGTATTTAAATCCTTCATTAACAATTTTTAACCACGAATTATGACCTAGAATTCACTAAACAATGAAAAGGTCATTTAGACGTAGATTTTTGAGTCAATCTAAGTTTAAATGTGACATAATCTTTTTTTTGATTAAATATTACAGAATTGTGAAAATTATAAATAAAAAAACAAAAAAAACGGAAAGATGATTCCTTATGCTTTCAATACTGCGTCTACGAGTGGTGGTGTGCACTGTACATAGTTTACAGCCATGATGTGAATTCCGGCTGCCTTTGTGGTTTTGTAGATTTCACGACAGAAGTCGGTAAAGTAATCAATGTTAATTTCTAGATACCTTTCTTTCTTCTTTTTCTTGTCGTCGATTTGCTTAGCCTTTTTAAATCTCTCCATAAAGAAATCTGGCACTGAAACACCCGGTATCGCTGTATTAAAGAATTTTGCCATTCCGTAGGATTTTATTGGGAAGATTCCGATAATGCACGGCGTATTGAGGTATTCAATTTCCTTCAGCCAGGTTTTGGCCTTTTCGATCTCAAACACGACTTGAGTCTGAATGAAATCCGCCCCGTATTCTCCAAGACCAAGTGTTTTTCTTTCACACTTAAGCACTTCTGGCTCTAGAGGCTCAGCATTTGGATTTCCTGCCATTGCGATATTAAATTTTGGTGGTTTTTCAATTTCCAAGCCCACTAAATCAGTTCCATCTACGACCATTTTTCTTGCCAAGTAAACTAATCCAAGTGAATCAACATCATAGACTGGCAACGCCCCGGGATTGTCTCCAAGAGTAGTATGATCTCCGCTCAAGGCAAGGAGGTTCTTAAGACCCAATGAACCTGCAGCTAGCAAATCAGAAACTAAGGCAAGTCTATTTCGGTCTCTGACTGTACATTGATATACTGCTTCCATTCCTGCGTCCCTCTGAACCATGTAGGAAGCTACTAAGGGAGATGTGTACGCACATGACTTTGGATTATCAGTTACATTACAAGCAGTTACATAACCTTTAAGAGCTCTGGCCTGCTCGATAACCTCATGAAGATCAGTTGTTTTTTCAGGTTCGAGTTCTCCGGTGAAAACGAATTCTCCTGCTTGTATTTTCTTGAACAATTCAGAATAAGCTTCTCTCATTAAACTCACCTCATCGTAGCATAACATCCTGTGGGGATGCTTTGATCGACCAGTCGCGAGGAAGTGTTGGTTTCGTAAATAAGTCAAGTCGGTCGAATTTTTTGAGTTGTTCGTAGATCAGGCACCATGCACAGTCCTTTTCGTAGTTGCCGACTTCGCATTTTCCGTCAGCATATCCACCGCAAGGACCATTTAGCAGTCCTTTTGCACAACGTGTTATGGGACATATAGAGCCAGTTTCATGGAGCACGCACGAGCCGCACAGTTTACAAAGCTCATGAAATCTTCCGATCCGTTCGGTCTCGCCGAGAAATATCGTTTCGCAGCCGGGCAAAACAAATTTTCCGGTAGCCTCTGAAACAACTTGAGCTCCACAGCCACAGCAAAGCTCTAAAATAACTTCTGCGTCCTCGATCTCATCTTTTACTTCTTTCATATCGCGTTTGACCAGCCTTATATCGCAAGGTTCCTCAAAGACGTGAGTGCCAACTATGCGATCGCCAAATTTTTCAACCATCTCTTTGACCTGTTCTTCACCGCCGGTCATGCATGAAGTGCTGCATGTCCCGCATCCACCAACAAAAATTTTATTGTACGGTTTTAACATCTCTTCAACTTCTTCGATATTTTTCTTCGTAGTGATAATCACATAATTCACCTCGAATAGGCTTGAAGTTTGTTATATGTGATAAGATTCCTCAGTTGAGATGTGTAGGAAGTTGCCTTTTTAAACTTAAATGTAGGTACATCTGAAATGTCAAAATCTATCATCATAATTCTCAAAGTTTCTAAATACTGTGAAATACCCTTCTGTAATTAAGGGAACCTTCTACTGAGTTAAGCAATAAAAAATAGTAAATAGTAGACTTTTGGAAATAAATTCCTATTGTATACGCAAATAAAGGTCTTTAAATTCGAGTTTAACTAGTTCTTCTTGGTCTGCCACGACGGGTTTTGGTAGGTGTTTCTTCGTCCTCTTCCTCTTCGTCCTCTTCCTCTTCTTCCTCTTCGTCCTCTTCTTCCTCTTTTTCCTCTTCCTCAGCGGTTTCTTCTTTTTTGCCCTCTATTTCTGGAAATGCGCGGATCATTGCAACTTTTATGGCACTTAAT
>JAECRW010000029.1 GCA_016294985.1 Candidatus Sifarchaeum marinoarchaea
CTATAACGCTGTAACTGCCGTCTGACTCCTTCACAACTATGAAGTTCTATAAAGTTATAGTAAGTTAACGGGAACTGTTACAACCTCCTTTCATACGAAATCTTTCGAAAAAGGGTGCTTATGTAATTATAAATATTTCAACTTCAACAGTAGGGTTGTGGTATTTTAGTAAGTATTCTTTTCCAAAGTGCTCCAGAATTGCTTCACAATACCCTTTAAGTCTAGTTCTTACGGGGTTTCACCTTGCGAAAGCGCATCGCCTACATCTCTGCAAAGCGGGAGCTATCAGACAGATCTTGCCAACAGTATAAGTAGGTGTGCACGTCATAAGCCCCGAATCCGGTGAAATTGATGACTGGGTGCTTTCAAATGTCGATTTCGTCACCTTCGACCTCAAACAACTGAGAGAGCTAATTGAACAGCGCTGAATTATAAACAAATCATTATTTAAACTTGTAATAGTGGAGTTTATTAATAACAATTAATGAAAAATGATGTGTATCGCATTAATTATCTCATTAAGACTCCTAAGCCGATAAAAGGATGCCAGTAAAATCATGAATCGAAACACCTCTTCCAATGATGAACTCTTACGAACCTATAAAGTAGGATTACGCTGCCCTGAGAGTCTTCTGATGAGTTTTAGAGACTTAATGCGAAGACAACAGCTGCTTCGATTTCTTCAACGATTACATTCTAATAAATTTACGCCCAAACAACTGAAAACATTTGAAGGACTTGCACAAAAATACAAAGACCCCAGGATACTTGCGTTTGAACAATTCAAACGCTATAACTCCTTACAACATGCTAATGAACTTGTTATTAGCCAGTACAAAACCTTTTTTGACGATTATTTCTGCTTCTCAGACATCCAACTCTTAGAAGAATTAGAGCTCGTCAATGAGTTGATTGTCGAGCGTAAAACTCAGGATGGACAATTAAATTCTAGTACATTCTCAAAGACTATAGTTCCCACTTTTGAGAACCCTGCCAACCCGCAGTCTACGGAGATTTCTTTACATGATTATCAGTTATTAGCAAATAAAAGTCTTAAACTGATTTGCGCTCATATAAATACCTTTGTCAAAAAGAACATCGATAAACTACCTGAGACGAGAGCTGAACTCATCCAAGTTGCCCTTAATACTACAAAGATCTCGAAGTCTCAGTTAAAGACTCATCCCTATAAAGCAGCCTCAGCCTATTTGGGGTCGGGGCGGAATATTGATCAGCTCGCTATGGAACAGATGACTGGCATGATGGAAGTCTACCGAAACACTCGAAACAAAGTAGATTATGTCAAGAAATTATTATACCCGGAACAGGATGACGCCACTGATTTTTCGGAGGTATTACCGGTTCTGATGACTTATTATTCCCTGCCAAAGTACTTTCTATATTATGCATCAAAAGCTTGGAACGTGGACATGGGCTGGGTCAGGAACATGCTGGTGGGCTGGCGTCGAAAAATAGATCTACACCTTCCCGTCAAATTCCAGGTAGAGTCGTTAACTGCATTGATGAACAACCTAGCGATGTATTGCAAAGCTCAAGTGACTGGTGAAGATGAACTGCGGGTGATCTGTCTCTTACAAAAAAGGCACGTGCTCCATCTGATTCACGAACCCTCGGTTGACCTGACTCCACTCTTACCTAAAAGGTTGTGGGCGACGTATCAGGCATTAAAAATGCGATTAAAAGTCTGGACAACTGCATTACAACTAGAAATAAATATCCATTGCACCGATATCGGCGGAGAGGTATTTGTTCAGGCGGGGGAACAACTATATCAATCAGTAGAGGATATCTTGAAATCGCTGGATTCAGGGTCGATTGGCTATAAGAATTCACGTACCTTTCTCAAGAAACTCCGACTCATTTTAGCTAATGTGGATCACTTCGGACCGGTATTAACGTATTACCTGCCAGGAAATAAATTTACGTCTGCATTAGCCAGACTCTTTACACAATTGCGAACCGCAAAAGAACAGAGGATAACACGGTTATTCACGGCACTTCGTGGACTGGTAGCACTCGCATTCGCACGTATATATGACCCATCAGGTGCGACTGATCAGTTTAAGAGAGTGTTTACGCCCGAGAAGTGCGTGGCGCGTCCTTATAGAAGCAAAAATAGAACTAGATCATATTTACCCGTGAATTTGCTCTTTAACAAATATGTTATAGAACGCCAAGCCTATCCAGACAAAAAGAAAATTAACAAAAATGGGATCCCATCTATTCATCCGATCAGTTGCAGGAGGGTGTGCTTCTCGGCAGGAAAAAGGCTACCTTTTGGTTTCGCTTATATACCACACCAAAGATTCGTGAATGTTTAAACCGAGGTGCACAGGTAAAGTCTATTCGACTCAACGTGCCCAGGGGCCCTACCAACAAAATTGTAGCCGATGTAACACTGACTGCTTCTGACCAGTCGGCTTTTGCACATTCGGGAAAATTCATTGAGGTGTGGGATAAACTTTTTGGTGCAATGACTTTCCCGGAAGGGAACTATATCGGTGCGGATTTTAACCGAATAGGGAAATATATCATAGCTGTAGCTACAGCCGAACAGGAAATCGACCTGACACTACCTCCAAACATGATGAAAAATTTCAAAGATGCGTACCAGAAACTCGAAAAAATCAGAAGAATCGAGATCCCCAATATAATGCGTAAACTGGATTCTGGTAAAGGAACCCCTCAGAAAAGAGGGAGATGGAAAGCACAAGTAACCCTCCTTCACCAGAGACGAGACAGGGTAATGACGGAAAGAAAACGTTTGGCGCTTATGGTGTATCTCTACTTGATATACAGAACAAACGCTAGTTATGCCACCTGGGATGGTATTCAGGGAATTTCAACTCGTGGAAAGAAGGGAACCTTAGCTACTGGCATCACCTACCTACCAAAAGAAAAAGATTTATATGAACTATACTTAGAATGGATCTCGGATTTGAAAGAGCAAGGACTACTGTTGAATTACAAAGAGACCAGAGTAATCACTCCTTATACTAGCCAAGCCTGTTCGGAGTGTTATGCACAAGGTCGCGGGTTAAGAAAGACGCGGGCTAAAAACATAGCCTATAATGAGTTTAAATGTACTGACCCCGATTGTTACTATGTAGGAAATCGGCACTCTAATAGCGCCAGAATGAGCGCTTTACTCTTAAAACATCAAATCGAAGCAACCCCGTTTCCTCTATCGACGGGCTAGACAAATCTTCAGGTTTGTCCAAATTTATGGATAGAGTAGGTTTTATAATTATAGACAGTTATCAAAGAATTCGATTTTATCAGGAGCGTGATACGATTGCAAGGAATATTTAGTGATTTGACCCAGAATCCACTTCAATTCGCGCAAATCATCATCTTCGGTGCTATAATCGTCGTATTTATGGTTACTATAATAGTGGGTTTCTTAAAGAACCGCAGTTTAAAGAAATTTTATGCGGAAAAGATTGAAAAGATAATCCCAAAATATGCAAAAGAAGGGAAAGTGGAATACGAAGACGCAGGTGGGTCAGGTTTTCGAATCATTACTGTTCCAAAAAAGTATTTGGCAGATCTTTCTATCGCTTTAGTTTTATTGAATCGTGAGAACCTATTACATCCGATAATAAACCGTTTTCGACCAGATCATGACAAGATTGCATTTTCAGGGACTTTGAAGAAAACAACAGCAATTACATTAGAATTAATTCCAAGAGAGGAACGCTATATAAAAGATATGTTCAAAGAAATTGTAGATCTTGAAACTGTCAAAATCGATAAGAAATTTGATGCAGCATTTTTAGTTAAAAGCACAGATGTTTATTCTGCACGTGCGCTTTTCCTTTCAAAAGAAGGACAGCAGTTAAGAGCAATTCTATTAAAGTACAGGGACAACATTCAGCGGTTTGCAATACATCAGGAAGAGGCGGAATCCGCTTTGAATTCAATCTTCTTTATAAAGGACATGGACGTTGTAAAATTCTTCCCCATATTCTTTAAAATGGCAGAGGCGTATGATTCAGTCGATTTTGAAAAATATAGACGATCTTATAAAGCAAGACGAGCAAAGAAGGAATAGTTTTCAATCACTTATTTTTTCTATCGATCTAAGAGTAACATAGATGCCTCCACCAATTGCAGGAAGCCATAATGAAACAAAGGCAAATGTAATAGACAAAACGAACGCTGTCACAGCGCTTACTCCAATGATTGACATAATAACCACCATAGCGGCTTCACGAGTTCCTAATCCAGAAATCGTTACGGGGATTAATGCTGCGAACATTGAGAGCGGAAAAATCGTTACAAAGTGTAGCAGGTTTGGTAAGTCTGTCTGAAGTGCTGCCAAGACTAAGTATGCTTGGCAACAGGTAGAAACCCATATTGCCAAAGAATAAAGGTAAACAACAACTAAGAAGATCTTTTTATCACGAAAGCTGCTGACACTCTCAGAAAAATGATCGAAAATTTTAGAGGTAGTATCGCGCTGTTTTTCTTTGAAAACTCCTCCTATTACTTTAAGTATTGGAGTTGCAGCTAGATTGATAACTTTTTCTCCATATTTTTCACTGAAAAGCAGAAATGAAAGACCAATCAATAGCGCAGCCATGATGACACCCATCAAAAGAATATATTGAAAATCAGCGAGCGATTCAACAAAGAAGAGTGGCACGCCAACTAATACAATTGTAATCAATGAGATTACATCTAGGACTCTGTCAAGCACTATTGAGAAAACAGCTTTACCAGCAGGAACACGTACGCTAGCATCAGTATCTCTTGCTAAGAGATATGCTCTTAAAAGATCCCCTATTTTTGAGGGTGTGAAACTCCCCCCATAGAGCCCGGTCAGATATAATAGAGTAGCTTTTTTTAGGCCAAGTTCATTATAACCAAGCCTTGAGACTATGAGTTTCCATCTGTGAGCCCTTACTAATAAAATAAATGGTTCAACTATTAAAGCAAGAGCAAGATATCGTGGATCTGCTGTACTGACGACCGTTATAATTGAATCGATTCCTATATACCACAGAAGGAACGCAAGTAAAGCAACAGAAATGATTGATACAACAATAAGTCTTTTTTTACTCACTTTCTTAAGTCCGGTCTGTGTCACCAAATCTACTCCAAAAATGGCCTCTTACTAATGAACCGTAAAGAAAAATGGGTGATTGGAAAATAGGGACTATTTCTCCATATTAAACTTATTGCTACCAAAATAATGAAACATATCTTGAACTCAGTAACGAAGGCATACTTAGATAATCTTAGGGGTGGTCTTTCCTCTGATGAAAAGATTGATGCTTATTATAAACTGTGGAGTTGCACAACTAATTATTCAGGTTTACAAAATATTAAAGGGTTTCAGAAGATTTTTATACTCCCACGATCCATATATTATAGCATGCGCCGGATACACAATGGACAAGGTTAATTCAGTAATGAATTTATTCACATAGATTGCTTTTACGTTCAAAGTTTCTCGATAGACATTGTGTCTCAGACTCTAAAGCCTTCTCAGAAGTTCAAGACTCAAAAGAAAAAACAAGGTATAATCAGAAGGCAACGTTCCTTTGGAGCGATAGTATTCAAAAATCACATTCAGATTAACAAAAACTTCTATCTGAAACTGTGAGAACTCTTTCAGCGAGTTAGTCGCTGTGAATTCAAGAAATATCATAAAAATAAAGAAGACTTGTATACAATACCTAAACTTGGATATCAGGCGCATGCTTTTTTTTTAAAAAAAATCAACTACATAATGAGTTAGCGAAGCGATCGAAGACGTGTTTTAATCATGGCTGGAAAGACTTTCAGAGCGTACGATTTAAAGCGCACAAAACTTTTTCCGGTCTGTCTGAAAGAGTAAGAAATCGGAACTTCCTTCATTCGGTATCCTTTTCTTAATAAATCGATTGTAAGCACTTGTGCATAATTATAATCATGAATAATCTCTAAATTTTTTAGAGCACGCTTACTGAATGCCCTTAAGCCAGTTTGACCATCAGTGATTCGTTTTCCTGTAAATAATACTAACATTGCAGTTAAAAATAGGTTTCCAAGTCGCCTTATTGGTTTCATTTTTTGTATAGACCCCATAAATCGTGAGCCTAAGACATAATCTGCTTCATTACGTAAAATTAGTTCAATTAGCGAAGGGATTTCTTCTGGAGCGTATTCGCCATCGGCATCTAACATTATAGCCATATCAGCCCCGTTTTCTAGAGACTTGTTGACACCGGTACGTATGGCCGCTCCGAGACCTCTATTAATTTTATGCGCCACAATAATGTCTGCACCAGCATCTTTTGCTAAACGTTCAGTGTTATCCACAGAGCCGTCATTGATGACAAGAGTGATTATTTCAACATTATTTATCTTTATATTTTTAGCTCTTTTTATCACTTCAGTGATTGATTGTTCTTCATTATATGCAGGGATCATAATAAAGAGTTTACGTTTCTTGTGTTTCTTTTGAGAAGTAGAAGGTTCCATGGATTTCGCCGTCTTGTGATGGTTTTAAGCCTTGAGAGAGAGATAGTTCTGTTGGTTAAGTGAACGATACACCACACGAATACATTCACAGATTAAAAAGTTTCCTCAGTCGCTTATTCTTATGATAGAGATTTCTTCGATAGAGTTCTAGAAGAAAAGGAATACCAAACAGTACAAGAAAAGACAATCCCGCAGCAGAGGCAAACGGTTCTTCGTATTTTAATTCAATAGTAAAATCTCCAGTATGATTTATGTTCATTTGAATGAACCCTTCTGCATTTCTTGAAACGTCTACTGGGATGTCATTGATAAAAGCCGTCCAATATGGAAAGTATGCCTCCTTGATGGTTATTTCTGCAGGTATAGCAAGAGCATTAACCTTAATAACGAATTTTTCAGCGGAAGATCTTCTGAAGACGAATTTATCGGCCAAATAGTCTGGATTTGTTGTAATCATGCTGATTTTGAATTTCGCTTTGTAAATAAAGATGCCGTCAGCATATAACTCCAAATTGAATTCACTTAATGGAACAAGGTCTGTATACTGAGCATCCCCAAGAAGTATCCATCCAATAGCAAGATTTTCAGCATTTTCGATAAGGTTACTCCAAATTTCTGTTCTATTTGCGTCGAGAGACAGGTAATTGATGGAATAAGATCTTATCGACCGAAGTGGAGTTAATAAACGCCCTTGTGGATACCAGCCGTCAATGATCGACTTATTACCGCCAATTACTGGAAAGGAATAGATCCAGTTAGGACACTGTATCGGTAAGATTCTTCCAGAATCCTTTTGATTCTCAAAATATGCGAAAACTTCATGTGGAAGTGGATGGTTTGTACGATATAAAGAGGCATCTGTAGTATAGCTGTTTAATTGAATTAAATTCAAAGCGAGGAGAGAGATTACCAGGCCAGTGAATACCAGAAGTCTCTGGTGTTTCGTATGGATAGGATATGATGAGAAAGTATTAACGGAATAAAACATTGTTAGGACTTGATCTAATACAAATCCCCCAAGGATTGCCAAAGGGATAGAAGAAAACAGGATAAAACGGTCAGGATCTAATTTTTGCCAATATGGCAATAGTTGATATAATAATGCTTCATCGCCTTGCCCAAGCCAGAAAAATAAGATAAACCAAATAATGCAGAAAACTACTGATGCTTTTTTTTCAATAAACTTAGCTGTGCTAATTGAAGGAATATGGAAAATCAGGGTTAGAACTGCAAAGCCAAGTAAAATCAGATATATGATGTCTAACAGATCTTGGAAGATTATATACGAGGAGATTGACACAAAAGCAATAATTGCAAAAAAGAATAGAAGAACGAAACTACTTCTTCGAAAAAATCTTTGAAGCAATCCTTCAAGGCGTTCTTTGAAGACCGCAAACACTAAAAATACGCCTGCAAAAAGCATAAGCAAAACTTGCCCAAGTCCAATAGATTTGATATCTGTTATTGTATCAAAAATAGTATGTGAGCCCAGAATAGACCTGTTAATAAAAGGATTTGCTTGTAATTGATTCAAGTTTAGCATAAATGGAAATGCCCAGAATGCGGCGAGAGTAAACGCACAAAAAAGTACAGATACTACTATAAGAATACTTGTGGAGATTTTAACTCCATTTATTCTTTGATAAATAATAAAGAGTGGAAATAATAGACTAATATAAAACGCAGTGAGATGATGAGTAAGAATAATGCTGCCTAACAAAATGTAGGACAGTACAAAATATTTTGAGTTATTAATACGCAAGAAAATAGCAAAGAAAAGACAGACGAGTGAAATAACTATAATATTTGGATATCTATCCATCCGCATCAGGTTCAATAGGATTTCCGGTATTCCGCTAAACAAGAGCGCTGCAAGAAGGCCCGATTCTTTTTTAAGTTTGAGTCCTTGAGTAAGTGAATAAATTGATAACGGTGTCACTAGAGCATAGAAGATAATTTCAATGAGTTTGTATGCTAAGATAGGCGGTATTCCGAAGTGCATGGTAAAAACCGCGACTTGATATGACAACGGAGGATAAAACAGAGAAATTGGATAACCTCCGTACCAGGATTCGGTCCAACTCGGGAAATGACCGAATGTTTTGGTAAATTCGTAAATATAGAGGCATTTGAACAGATGGCTGTTCGAGTCGGTTCCAGAAGGAATACCCCCATATAGTCTTGGATGTGCCATTAGTAAATTTATGATGATGACGATGATTAGACCAAATTGAATCACCCAGTATTTTCTAATTACGATTCACCTCGTTCTATGATTACTTTGCGTCTTTAAATCGAATATTGAATCGGAAAGCGTATACGAAAGAAAATGCTACGCCTTTAAAAATACTTCGTGCTACTCTGCGCGCGCATACACTTCGTAAGGGTTATATGGTGAAACATTGGCAGATAATGAACAAAAAAGCAGTGAGGGTTATAAATGAGTTCTATATTTCCTGAAATGATTGTAAATTTACCAGAGGCTGATATCCCCGTTAAAGGATTAAAAGCATACCTTCTACAAGGAGAAAGACAACAAATAATCTTTATGGAATTTTCCGAGGATACCGAAATTTCTGAACATTCTCACGAAGCACAGTGGGGCGTTGTGTTAAAGGGTAGAATTGATTTGACAATTGCAGGAGAAGACCATATTCTAAGAAAAGGTGAGACATATTTTATTCCAAAAGAAATTTCACACTCAGCAAAGATTTATGCAGGTTATTCGGATGTGACATTTTTCAATCAAAAAGATAGGTATGAAGTCAAAGAAAACAATGACGATAAATAGATCACTTTAGAGCACGATGCCAATTGATTCTTTGGGTGGGGGAATCCCAAACAGATAACTTAAGGTCGGAGCAAGATCTAAAATTCTGACTTCTTTATCGATTTTTACGCCCTTTTTGATGGTATGACCCCAAAGAAGGAAAGGTACTTCTCGTTCACCTTTGTCCCAGTGTCCGTGTGCACCTATACCTTTGTGAGATTGCCCATGGTCAGCCATAATGATGATAACCGAATTTTTAAGTTTATCCTTTTCGTTCAACCAATCCAGAAACTCTGAAATCTTTATATCCGTCTCTTCAATTTTTTGTAGATACTTGGGAGATGAACTGCCAAATACATGTCCCGTCTGATCGGTTGAAATAAGTTGGATTATGAGCAGTTCAGGATCTTCTTTTTCAATGATTGATTCTGCTGTTTTAAAGATGATACCATCGATTAACTCGTTAGGACACACAGCACTTACTGGTTGTACAATTTTTTCTCCAAATGCGTCAATCAGGTGCACAATTGCAACTATCCGCCCTTTCATGCCATTTTTTTCAAGTACATCGAAAATAGACTCCACTTTAACTCCTTTTTTCCCGAAAAACGACTTAAGAACCAAATTACTTGTGACACCATGCTTTTCTTTACTTGCCCCAGTAAACATGCTCGAAAAACAGACTACAGTTCTTGCAGGATATGTTGTACGCATATTCGAATATTCTGTACCTTCATTACGCAAATGGTCAATTTTAGGTGTATTAGCCTCCTCTAAACGATCTTTTCTGCACCCATCTATTACAATAACATATATGCGATCCACAAGTCTTTCATTATTAACATTTGTGGTATGAGCGCCCATTTCTTTTGGAATCGTTCTGAAATACAATACATGAGACGAGATTCCCATAACTATGGCAACTAAAAGGAAAATCAAGTAGAGAATGAAGGGATTGTGCGTCAAATTAGTTATAGGGTTACGAAGAAATAATGTAAGCAAAAAAAGTGAAATTAAAAACTTCGGTAACAGCTCAAGTGAATTTCCACTTGTAGAATCTGAATTGGTTAAAACAAGTTTCCAAAACCTTGTGAAGTTTGTAAGAGGTGTACCAACACGGAAATGATAGTAGACAGAACCCCAAAGGAAAACAGTGAAGAAAAAATAGAAAGTCAAAATCAGAATCAAAGAAATTAGATCGATATACTGGAAAAGAAGAATGAAAATGCCTAAAAGGATCCAAAGGAAAGCACGATACTGAAGCGGAAAGTCAAAGATTACAAAAACGATAATGAGAGGGATAACGAATAGGATCGACGGTATGAAGGTGTTGAAGTCTAATTCAATTGACCACAGGGATTGATTTAGTGCAAAAGGAAAGTAAGAACTAACGAAAACCAGAAACGGAATTATGAGAATGCGCAATGCAACAATAAAAATAGTAAAAATCAAAAAGAAAGACTTTCCTTCGTTTAGTAGATTCCAAACACGTGCAGCATAGATTTCTATCCGTTTCGATTCGTATTTTTTCTCAAGAAATGCAGGTGAGTCTACAGAAGTCGGCTGTACCGAAGGATAGTCCTGGCTTTTGATCTCCAGTGATTCTGCTGCTATTATTCTGCTCAATATTCTATCGACTACAATCCCAATAAAGATTATGATAATAAAAAGACCGATAAACAGAGGTAATAAACTTACTCGAAGTTTTAAAATCTCTTGACCGATTGCAACAATGATTGATACTCGAACAAGTGCCCCAAACACCGTTATGGGAAAATATTTTTTCCAAGGGTATTTTGTTGCGCCGCAAACAAAATTCATAGGCCTAAAAGGAAGAAATGGTATACAACGAGTTGCAATGAGAAGCGGGTCGCCACGTTTGTTAAAAAAATATATTAAGCGCTCAATTTTTTTCTTTTGTAAAAAGTTCCGAATCCATGGGACTTTATCGGAGAGCAAATAAGTATATGAATACGAAATCATAGAACCTATGAGAAGTCCAATTGTCCCAATTATTATCGTGTATATAGGAGGCACGCTAGTCAATAGGACAATAATAAAAAACTCTAATGCTAATGCAGCAATCGGAACGGCTTCAATTGATATGAGAATTAAGAAAACTATAATGACAGATAAAAGTATTGGATCAAGTTCAAAAGCCATGACAGCTCGTACCTATGAATTTTTTATAGTCAATTTCTTGATGGTGCTATGTGACAAATCAAAAGTGTATTTAAAAATACACCCCTTAACTCAGAAATTCAGATATCGAAACGCGGGAAGTATTGGAATTGATTAAAAATAAAGCAGATTTAATAAAAAATGCACATACTGAAAAGGATAAACGATGTAGGGAAACGTTACTTGACATTGTAGAAAAAGCCATTTATTCAGTTGATCCAAAAAATGCAATCCAAAAATATGTGCGACTTGAAACAGATACTTTGCATATTGATAAACTCAAATTTGATTTAAAGAAACTGAAACGAGTCTTTGTGGTGGGGGGAGGAAAAGCTAGCGGCGCTATGGCAGAAGCATTGGAAACGATTTTAGGCGATAAAATAACAGCTGGTGAAATAAACATCTTAAGAGAAACGAAAACACACTTTCACACTCATCATATTAATCTAAATGCGGCTGACCATCCCGTTCCGTCAATCGATGGCGTTCTTGGCGCAAAAAAAATGCTTAAGCTTGTGAATCAAGCTGAAAAAGGGGATTTGGTCATTGCCTTAATTTCAGGAGGCGGGTCTGCTTTGATGCCTTTTCCAGCAGGGGAGATTTCGCTTGAAGAAAAACAAGAAATTACAAAAGGTCTTCTTAAGTCAGGAGCAACGATTCATGAGATTAATACTGTCAGGAAACATATTTCTGCTTTTAAAGGCGGACAATTAGCAAAACATGCCTGCAAGAATGGCGCAACACTCATTAGTTTAATCTTATCGGATGTTGTAGGCGACCCACTGGATTCAATCGCATCAGGTCCCACTGCACCAGATGAAACCTATTACAAAGACGCAGTTGAAATTCTTCGTCGCTATAAGTTGTGGGATAATCTACCAGAGACCATAAAGAAACGTTTAAATGAAGGAATAGCTCAAAAAATTCCAGAAACACCTAAAGAAATGCCTCCTTCCTGTCATAACATTATAATTGGCAGCAATTTTATCGCTTGTACTGCTGCGAAACATAGAGCAGAAAAACTCGGAATAAATAGTATCATTTTGACATCTTCATTGGAAGGTGAGGCCCGCCATATTGGAACTGCGTTTGCAGCCATCGCAAAGGAAATTCATGCACATGGACACCCACTCCCTAAACCATGCGCTATCATAGCAGGCGGTGAAACCACTGTAACTGTAACTGGAACTGGAAAGGGAGGACGAAGTCAAGAAGTTAGTTTAGGTGCTGCCATAAAGATAGACAAATTAGAGGGGACTGCTTTTGCATCTATTGGTACTGATGGAATTGATGGACCAACTGATGCAGCAGGAGCACTGATTGATTCTTCAACACTTTCACGAGCTAGAGAATTGGGCCTAAACCCTTTAAAAAGCTTAGAACACAATGATGCTTATCATTTCTTCCAAGAAATAAGTGATTTGGTATTTACTGGTCCGACTGGCACTAATGTGATGGATCTTCTCATTCTCGTATGTATATAGAGCACTATCACACTCCAGACCTTCAATGTAGAGAGTTAATTAAGCAATCCGCTTAAACAACTTCTCCAATTGCTTATTGCTTATTCGTATCAATGTTGGTCGACCATGAGCACAGGTGTAGGGATTTTCGGTTAGGAATAAGTTTTTTATCAAGCGGAAACTCGTATCTGCGGAAAGTTTCTCACCAGCCCTGATAGCGGAATGACAAGCCATCAATTTAATTATTGCTTCTTTTAGTGTTTCCTTGTTTTCCAGATCGCCCGATGAAAGTAATTCTTCAATCATTTCCTTTATTTCATTGATATTAATTGGACCGATCGGTAAACTTCGCACAACGAAAGTCGAGCCCCCGAAATGTTCAATATTGATCCCATATTCGTTTAGCGAATCTAGATTATCTTTAAGCATCTCACTTTCGTGTGGTTTGAGCTCTATCGTTATCGGGGCAAGAAGATCTTGAGCATATATTGAGTCCCGATATTTTTTTGATATTCTTTCATATTGTATTCGCTCATCTGAAGCATGTTGATCCACTAGTATAAGCCCTTCTTTATCTTGAAATATAAGATAAGTAAAATGTGCTTGACCTAGAAGAATGAGATCCCCCAGTTTATCTACCGAAAATTCCTTCCTTAAGGGGGCCACAGATTCTGCCGATGGCTCAAAGTAACTTAGAGGTGGAGTAACTGAAGGAGTTTCAGGCTTACTTATATCAGGGCGTACAATATCTTCGATTAGAGTATCTGAATGTGTAATTGTTCTTAAAAGCGGCTCTTCTTTAATTTCTACAGAAGGAATGTGATCTTTTTCAGAGAGTGCACTAGAAATTGCTGTGTTAAGTGCTTCTAAAACAACTTTTTCTTTACTAAAACGTATTTCCCTTTTTGTTGGGTGAACGTTGATATCAATCTCCGTGGGATTTATTTCCAAATTAATAATTAATAGGGGATGTCTCTTTTTTTCTAGCAACTGACCATAA
>JAECRW010000174.1 GCA_016294985.1 Candidatus Sifarchaeum marinoarchaea
CCTATCACTCACATCTGAAGCCAAACCTTTAAATTATTGATATTCTTTAGATTGCCACAAAATGGAAGCATAAAAGTCTGATTTTACATCTAATTCGCATAAAGAGAATAAAAATTATAAAAATGTTCATAAAAACGGAAAGGTAAAATCTCTTTACGCTAACGAACATAATTTATTCTACCTGAAAAAAAGGTTTTTCACAGAGTTTCAGGTAGAATTCGAGTACCACCGCCAGCCCAAATAAACTCGTTTTCTAAGACTGAGGGATCGATCACTGTCCTTAAAGGATTTTTATGTCCAATTGGAGGAATTCCTCCAGTGGGATAGCCTGTAGCATGTTCAGCAATTTTTTGATTTGCAATTTTTGCTTTTTTCAAATTAAAAATATGCTGAAGTCTCTTACGAGAGACATGTTGATCTCCTCTGACAATTGCAAGAAGGGGTAATTTGTTCTCATCAACAAAAACTATCGATTTGACAATCTTACTTAGTGGGACACCAAGCGATTTAGCGGCAGCTTCTGCTGTATGCGTTTCTTTTTTCTCAAAGAATTCGAAATTTAAATCTTCGCGTATTAGATAGGCTTTTAGATTCATTTTTAATACCTATTCATTTTGCAATGTAAGATTTCGATCACTTTTTTAAAATTTTTCCTTTTAAATACTTAGACATCAAACTCAGATAGTGTTTTATTTAAAAAAATGAATATGTCATAAACAGTAGATTTTTATTGTAAAATTAAAAATTGAACTCAATTCAGCGGGGGGGGACTTACTTTAAGAAGTGAGTCATTGAAAAAAGAATACAAATTGAAAAAAGAGTCCAAGTTAATAAATGTGTTAAAGAACAAAGAATATATTGCTATCACACTAATTTTAGTTTTAGCTTTTGTATTGAGACTTTACGGCGTCTTAGCGTATCTTCAGTTAGTGCCTAGCGGCACAAATCCTTTAGCAGAACTCCAAGGAAGAAGTTTCCGTGAAGCTACATACGGTATGGCTGCCTGGAAGATAGTTGAAGGTGATATACCTTACCGCGATTTTTATCATGCCCAAGCTCCACTTTCACCCTTTTTGCTTGCGTCTGTTTTCCTCATATTTGGAGTTGGCATCGTTCAAGCAAGGTTATTTTTAGCTGTTTTCACGACTTTTACGACTTTCGTGATCTTTCTGGCCGGAAAAAGAATTAACTGCAAGACAGGCTTACTTGGAAGTTTGGTCTTTGCAATAGCTCCAACATCAGTTCTATATGGCATGTTTGCTTTAAATGATTTTATCGCTATGACGTTCTGTGTAGTAGGGTATTTTTTTCTCACACCAGCCATTATGGGCTATAAAGATAAAAGAGACGTCATTACTGAAAGAAACAGCTTACTTTTAGCTGGACTTTTTGTAAGTTTTGGAGTAATGGTCAAAATCATAGTTGTCCCAATAATCCTTGCCTTTATTGTTATTTTGACTGTAGAAGGACGACTTGCCGAGGTTGATATAAACGATCAGATAAAAAATTTGTTTTTCCTCATAATTGGATTTTTGATTCCTCTGTTAATTGTAGTTTCGCCCTTTTATTTAATATTCAGTAATGAATTTTCGAAACAGGTGTTGGGGCAACACTTATCGAAAGGCTCACTGGAATTGGAATGGAATTGGAGAACTCTTTTAAAATACTTTATCCAAGAAAATCTCTATTTTTTCGTTTTCTTTTTAATAAGTGCTTTTTTCGCAGCGCGAAAATCATATGGACGAGGATTAATCATATGTATTCTTTTCATGGTTTTTGCTATATTTTTCTTCATTCCACGACCTTATCGCAATTACTACCATGCAAACATCTTATTTATGGTCATGGTCTGCGGTTTCTTTCCGTTGCCTGATTTTAAATCGTTAAATTCAAAATCAATAATTGTCAATTTTGTTGTTATTATGAATCTGTTTTTGTATAAAATATTTCGTTATTCGAATCTTAATATTGTAAGAGTCGCATATTTTGATCACTATTTGTCAAAGGTGGCCTTGATTGTAACTTTAATCGCCTTAATTGTAATTATCGCAATTTTAATCAAAGATAAACAATTTACTGAACTTAAAATTAACGATCAGGTAAAAAAAGCGTTTTCTTCCCCTTACCAGATTTTAAAAGACCTAAAGTCTATTCTTAATAAGGACGTAACAAAGTTAGTCGTTGTATCCGCCTTAATTGTTATAATCGCGACAACTGGTGTTTCATATCCGAGTCTTTCTGAAAATGATAAGAAAACTATTGAATGGATTGAAGCAAACACGGTCCCTGAAGAGTATGTTCTCGCTGATGACTTGAAAATCAATTTTCGAGCAAAAAGGAGAAGTCCGTTTGCCGAAATTTCAATCGATCGAACATTACATGGCGAACTTACTGGAGAAATGTTTATTGAAGCATGTTATGAATATGATGTCAGAGTTGTTGTGAACACAGGACGATTGTTTGGAAACCATGATACCTATAATGTTTTCCTAGAGTTTCTTGAGGATAACTATGTCCCAATAAACGAAGGATATACAATCTACATACGTACAGCTCCTCTTATTGTAAGGTGACAGTTCCCGCCAAAAACCTTTATCGAATAGCATGATATCAAAGACGTCAACATAAGAAAACTTTATTTTCGAAAAGACTATCGGTTTTCACTACTGAAATAAAATCGATATCCAAAGAGTAAATTCAAAGAAGAGAATCTTATGTGGACAAGTGGGCTAATGAAAAAAGAACATGTTATTCTTGCACTTATACTAGTTTTAGCCTTTGTCCTAAGGCTTTATGGTGTTATAGTTGATGTTGACTTCTTTTTTCGTGAAGCTACTGACGGGATAGCCGCCTGGAGGATAGTTGACGGTGACATGATTTACTGTGATTTTACACATCCCCAAGCTCCACTTACCCCGTTTTTGTTTGCGCTTGTTTTCCTAATATTTGGAGTTGGCATCGTCCAGGCGAGGTTATTTATCGTTTTTTTCACAACTTTTTTTGTGTTTCGTGATATTTTTGGTAGGGAAAAAGATCGATTTCAAAACAGGCTTGCTTGGAAGTTTAATTTTTGCAGTCGTTCCGGTATCTGTATCTTATGGTATGATGGCGGTAAATGATTTGTCGCTGTTGCCTTTTGTATTATGGGCTACTATTTTCTGACATCAGTTCTCATAAATCTTAAGGACAAAAGAGATTCTAGTACAGAAAGAAACAATCTAATTTCAGCCGGACTTTTTGTAAGTATTGGTGTTTTTCTTACGCATCCTCGTAGTCAGCAAAATTCGCGAATAATCTCTTGTGTTATTATAGGCTTAGTGAGATCACTTGTAAGAACGCAGGGATACACATTTACCCTGTTTGCGAGTTCTAAGCCATCTTCCATTGCGCCGAAGTATATCAAAAACTGATAAGTAATGGGGAGGGTTGTTTTTTCTTCTCTAAAATATACAGAAGTAGTAGTTACTCTTATAGGGGCATGTCTAGTAGAACATATATTAATTATGGTCGTGTTTT
>JAECRW010000030.1 GCA_016294985.1 Candidatus Sifarchaeum marinoarchaea
TATCAATTTGCCAAAGGCGGAGTACGAAGACGCGAAGGGGGAGCAACAGTTTGAACGGCTTCAAAAAAGGCGATATAGTGCTGTATAGAAACCGATTGGCACGAGTGGGAGGCTATATGAATGGCAAAATCTCACTCCACACCGTTGGCTTAAAAAACAAACGCTTTACGCAACGCGCTGATCCGAAAGAATGTATCCGCTTATATCATCAAAAAATAATGTGCGCCGCAATTCCTCCCACCCGCTAAAGCAAGGGAGCTTCCTTGCGGCGGTCATGTGATGAAAAACATCACTATTAAACATCATTTTTTTAGTCGTTTTCAGTCATCAAAAGCCAGCTATCAAAATATTTTTCAGTAGAACAGTTCTTACAGAGAGGCATATAAAAAGGAATTACCTTGGTGGTCTCTCTGGAGGCATATTTGAATCTCGCTAGTCATGCATTAAGTGAAATTGAAAAGGGACAATCCGCTAGATTAGCGCTTAAGAAAATATCTTCTAAGTATAATATTACTGATTGGAAGTTAAGAAGCAAAGTCCATGCTATAATCCTTGAAACAATCCGTCGTCTTAATTACATAGATTGGGTCATAAATATCTCTTTAAAGGGTACTTCTATTTCTCAACTTCATCCATACATTCGATCTATATTGCGACTAGCAGTATATCACCTGAAATTTTTATCCCTTCGATCCTCACAAATTTTTCCCGTTTCAGTAAGAATTATAGCCAAAAAACTTGGAAAAAAAGATGCACGATTTGTAAAAGCAATTTTTCAAGAAATAGAACGGAAAGACCTAACTATTTACTTCATGCGTCTATCTGAGTCAGAAAGAATTGGACTTCAACTATTTCATCCTACTTGGTTTGTAAGATATCTCTTTCGACTTATAGGGCGCTCTGAAGCACTAAAACTGATGAAAACGAATATCTCACCTCCACACCAGCATATACGTGTAAATACCTTAAAAATCGATCCGGATATGCTTCAAAGGAAACTATCAGAAGAAAAGATTATTGTGTCTACAGATTCTGATTTGTTTGATGTGCTTAATGTTAAAAAGGCGCAAAGACCTTTGGTTCATAGTTCGTGCTATAAGAAAGGCTTTTTTTATATACAAAACAAAGCTTCTGCACTTGTCACTCATATCCTTAATCCACAAGAAAATGATTTCGTTCTTGATACATGCGCTGCACCTGGAGGAAAAACTACCCATATTGGACAATTTATGAAAAATAAGGGTTTAATCATTGCACTCGATAGTTCCAGCAAACGAATGCGTGAACTTATAAAAACATCTCAAAGACAGGCTATCAAAATTATTCAGCCATTACTTATTGATTCTCGTTCAGTTACATTCATCCCTGAAAAACTGTTTGATAAAGTTTTAATAGACGCTCCTTGTAGTAGCACAGGGGCATTTTGGTCACGTCCTAGTAGAAAATGGACTGTCAATAAAAGACTTATTAAATGGCTTTGTCAAATTCAATGGTCTCTAATGGAACATGCTTCAGGGCTAGTACGCCCTGGGGGGATATTAGTATATTCTACCTGCTCACTCACTATTGAAGAAAATGAAATGATAATAGAACGCTTCTTAAAATTGAATCCAGATTTTCGACTTACAGATGCAACGCCCTTCATTGGAGTTCATGGATTTAGGGGCTTAAATCAATGTCAAAGATTATTTCCTCAGATTAATAATACTGATGGGTTCTTTATAGCCAAGTTAACTAGACGTATGTAGTTTGTTATTATTTCAAGAGATTCATATAAATTTAAACGACTAGTAGGGGTAGCAGATTCTGTTTAATGCTTCTTTTATCATTTCCAGATTGTATTAAGAAATGTTTTATACTGTCTTGGCAGATCTGGTTTTTGAAGTACAATAATAAGCCCATTCACAAAAGCCCCTAAAGAAATAACAAAAATCAGGGAAAATATACTATTAATAAATCCTAATTCTTTTAAGAAAATTACAAGAATCATTGTGCCGATAGCGGCCACAATACATGGACGGTAAATACTAATCAAATCAAGTTTTAGGAGTTTCTTTACATAGTATGAGAGATAAATGGCAAGTACACTGATAGTGAGAGTCCATAAAATGCTTAATCCAATTACTCCATAATTTAAAGTTACAGGTATGCTTAAAACAACAAGTATTACAAGTTGAACGAGATTTAGTTTTATAAGAAGTTCTGGGCGTCCTATCGCATGCAGTAAATCCCTGCATGAAATAGATATTACGCGAAATATTCCATAAATCGATAATATTTGCAATAATCTTACCATCGGTAGCCATTTTTCTGTATAAAAATAAAAAGTGATTTCCCAGGCTAAAGGAATGACTAGCACCACAAAAGGTAGTGTAAATAATATAATAAGCTGTAAGAATCTTTCATAAATCGTGCGCAAGTTATTTTCATCCCCTTGTGATTGAGATAATGCGGGTAAGGATACTTTCCCCATAACTTCGGCTATTCCTTCCACAGGAATGTTCGCTAAAAGAAAAGCAATTGAATAAAATCCAAGAACTTCTGAACCAACAAATTTTCCGATAATTCCTTTATCTACATTAATCAATAGAAAAAGCAGATAACCCACTAAAGCATACTGTGCACCCTTATTTGTCACTTTTTTTACAATTTGCTTAGATAGTCTTAACTTTGGTATCCAAGGCGCAAGAATCCATACGCAAATAAGGCTTGCAATACTTCCCACAAGTATACCATAAACAAGACTTAAAACCCCATAGCCCAGCAAAGCTAAAGGAATGGCAACGAGTGGAAATAATATCTCACGAATTATTGAAGGTATTATTCTTTTCTCAAAAAGAAGTTCTTTCTCTAATTTTAAAGATGGTACAGCATCAAAAGATGTAATAAGAAGCACTAGTGAGAGTAAGGGTAATACTTTTGTTAGAAGTGTTGAATTGAAGAATGTACCAATAGGAACTGCTGTGAAATATATGATGATAATTGAAATTCCTGCTAAAAACGGCTCTAAAATAAATATTATTGTGAAGAGTACTGATTTATCTTCGTTAGACTGAATTATACTGGTTCTAAACCCTTGGAATAAGGTTGTAAAAATGTTTACAAATAACCAAGCGAGAGCCATGACTCCAAAGTCTGACGGAAATAATATTCTCGCCAAAATTATATAAGATATGAAACTTACGAATCGCGAAATCCCCGAACTAAAAACTATTGCCAATGTACTTCGAACTATGCGTTTTTTCAAGGATAAGGTCTCCTACGCTTTTCTCAATCTTAAAATTTTTACGTTCTGTTTTTAAAGATGTATATTTCAATTAAGACCGCAGTTGGAAAATGCATTTATTATGTTTTTAAAACAGGTTTATTAATAGAACCGGGAAATACGAAGGAACTTAAAGAAGCGATACATCCTTTGAAGTTAGATCCTATTTAAAAGAAAAAGTGAATAAGAATGGACATAAATATGTTCTAAAGTATTTCTCATCAAATGCTGTCGTTGATCAGTTTCTAGATTTCTACAGAAGACTTTTATCTGAATGGTAATCCGTGAGAATTGCTAAGTGTTGGTGTACGCTATGTTTGACCTGGTTGATTTCTTGAAACGAACAAGCTATAAGCAGTGGCTTTATCTGGTTGTGATTTTTTCTGTACTTCTTAGGCTTCTTTGCTTGCATCCCTATGTTTTTGAAGGACCAAGTTTCTATGATGAAGCGCATTGGGTTATAAATGCAAGAGCAATCGCCATGGGTTTAGGTTTTACTGATCTAGCTATACCCGGTAATCCGCCAGAAAGCATTATTCAGTATTCGCCAGGTTTTCCTATAGCTATCGCCCTACTCCTACACATGCTTGGTACGGAGAACTTAGTAGTCATCAAAGTCATCCCTATCCTATCAAGCACAGGTCTGATAATTATTACATATTCTGTTACGAAGATCCTCTTCGGAAAACGTATAGGGCTCATAAGTGCTATATTCGTCTCATTTCAACATCAGCTATTTGTTTTTTCCCATTTACTTCAGCCAGAAATTGTTTTAGGTTTTCTTCTGGTTTTGCTTATCTATATCACTGTTTTATGGGCAGAAACAAAAAAATCTAAATTTCTTTTCATTGCAATACTTATTTCGATAACTCTTATGGTTGTTAGAGTTGTTGGCTTTCTGATTATTCCTTTACTTTTCTTATACATTCTTATAAAAGGCGTAAACTGGAAAGAGCGGGTATTATTTAATGTTTACTTATATATTGGCGCGCTCTCTATCCTTGCACTCTTAATTTATGGATATTTTCTAACGGGAACCTTCTTAGCCTCTTACCAACAAGAATTATTTTATTATAATCCTCATGACTGGAGAGGAAGCGCTGTTAGCGGTACAGATATTGATTATATCATCGCAAGAATGAGTACAGGAATAATCTTTTATTTACTTGAGACGCCCTCCATATTATTGTTTGAAATCATCCCACAGTTAAGTATACGCCTTATTTTAGGTTTTTTCTTTTTAGGGCTTGGCATCATTCTTGGTATAAAAAGAAAACGTGCAGAAGTATTAATTCTTCTTTTGTTTGTAGCTCTGAATATGATCTTCTTCAGCTGGTGGTTCTGGAAGCAAATCAGGTATATTTTACCTCTCAGTCCCGTTTTACTTCCATTCTGTGCAATATCGTTCTGTGCAATTGCAGATTGGACGAATAGGTTTCTTAGAACTGAACGATCATATTTTCTCAAGTTTGATAGAAAGAACATGGCGATTTTAATTTCCACTATTATCTTTTTAGGCTTCATTATGCCAGATGCAATTCGCGCGATACTTCATGTCGAAAAAGATCTGACGCAGCCATTAAGCACAATTCAAGAGGAAACAATTAATGCATATCAGTGGATACGCGATAATACGCCGTCTGATGTTATCATAATGTCAAGAAATCCTCATAGAGCCTTCTATCTCTGTGAACGAAAAGGTGTGTTCCTGCAATTTGCTCTGGAGAAACAGGATCAAATAGAATTTATGAGAAACTGGGGAGTCTCCTACATCGTTCTAGAAGACACACCCGAGATAAGACAAACATATCATTGGTTATTTGATCCAAATGACGTTCCTAGAGAATTTAGTTTGGTCTACTACTCAGAAGTGCCACAAAACAGTCAAAAACCGTTTATTATCGCAATATATTCATTTAAGTGAGTTAAATCAAAAAAACAACGATGACGGCGAAATAAACATAGTTTATATGCTCCAATCCTCACTTACACCGAAGTTAATTAATAAACTGAGGCAATGATGATATTTTTTGTTTATTGCAGTTGCCAGATCAATATTCAGAATATTTGCAAGTGAAGCCGTCCATGCAATAATATCTGCTAACTCCTCTTCAAGTTCTTCTTGACTCCCATCTTTAACAATTGCTCCGGCTAACTCACCTATCTCTTCAATAAGCCAAAGAGCAGTCTTAAGAACACCACGTTCATAATCATTTTTGAAATATAGCTGCCTCATTAATTGTTGAAATTCATTTATTTCCATTTTATCGCCTCTGGAGACTCCTTCCTTTTAAGATGGAGAGGAAAAAGGCGTGTAGACTAATATAAACTGAATAATAACCCTTTGCCATATTTTATCAACTCCACGTTTTTAATTGCGACACTGGGATTTTTTCCTTTAGGATTTTCCAACACAACCCGTTTTCCGTAACAATGGACACCTTTTACTCTATATGTTCTATTATTATACTTGACAAGGTCATAAGGTTGCAACTGGTATTTCTGTCTCCTAATAGACGGTTTGAATCCTTTTCTGTTCTTCTGGAGCGAACGATTATTGCGTCTCACTTGAATCACCTCATAAGGTCTGCAGCGTTCTTGGTTTGTTCCGCCGGCAATTACGAACGCGTCATTAACATGAGACTTTTCTAAACCTAACTTATTGCGGTGGTATTTTGTGACGTATCCGTATGTATACTCTGCTTCTAACTGCTCCACTATCCTCCAACGAATGTTATTTAGACATGCCGTTGCTTTAAGTGATTTCTTTGCCTGTTGCTGTATATGAGGATACCCAAACTCCTCTGCGGTCTGATCTCCTTTTTCAAGGTTACATTTCCTACATGATAACGTCAAATTAGACACGCTGTCAGTTCCACCTCGGCTTTTAGGGTTAATATGCTCGACTTCTAATGGACCGTCCTTTCTGCCACAATAGGCGCATTTACGTCCCCACTTCTCTAACAGATATTCTCTGACTTCGTAGCCTTGAAGTTCGCCCTGCTGATATTCTACTCCCGTAATTTCTGGGTGCTGCATTTTGTGTGCATCAAAATTCGCCACCTCTACCCTTTTGTAGGTTATCGGAAGTAGCGTTTCAAGCTTAGTAACTAATCTAATATGTGCGTCATGCTTATGCTGAATACTGGGTGCTAACCATCCTTCAGGTCGTTCTCGGTTATTAAACCTAGGTGGACGATACCCTAATCTATTTCTGCGAGTGCGACGATACCTCCGTCGTGCTTCTAGTTTGTTAGAAACATCCTTGCGAAGCGTTAATGTGCCACTGATAACTTCTAGCTTATCGGTCTTTGCACTAAACCCGATGTTCGTATATCCGAGGTCAACTCCGAGTTTAATCGGTTGCGTAGTTTCTCCAGTTGCATAGTTCAACTGAATGGTAAAAGGACATCGTTTTACAACTTTTGCCTTACCTTCTTGTAATAATTTCTTTCCTGTGCGTTGTGTGGTAGGCATGAGAGGTTGCCCCCTCATGTTCAACACATAGATAGGTACTCTCAAGTCCTATCGCCTCCTTTAACGTGCGTTAAAGTCGGTTGGTTCTCTTCGCCAAGGTTATCAGTCAGTACTCTATGATGATCACTGAGAGTTTCCTCTCTGTTTAAACCATCATTTACAGAGCAAGGGACTAGAGAAGCATCCCTTGGTGTGTTCTTTAACTCTCCTGATAACTTAGATACCGTCATGTGTTTTTCACCACGACCTCTCTTAGGCTAATCAACTAATTACTCTTGCTCCTCACGGAACAAGCCCCTACCCTTTAGGGTGGGGTAATTGACTAGACCGTTGATTTAGGAGTTTTGGAGCGTATCTTACTAAGCATCTCTAAAATAACCTTTCCAATATGTCTAATTAAGATTAAAATGGTTAAAAGAACTAATGCAACAATGGCTAGTTCTTCGTTCCACTTTGTATCTGGTATTACTGTAGTTCTTGCGACATCTAAGTATATAAAAAGTGGAATCATGGCTAAACTAATGGCAAAACTCATTGCCAGAATTTCTAGTTTATTTCTATTTTCGTAAAACGAAAGTTGTGTGATTGCGTAACCCGGGACAAAAAAGAGAAGTGGAAATGTAACTATTATCTGTATATCACCGTTTGCGTTCTTCAAATTTAGAAAATTTATGGCTATACTTCCATAAATTAGCAATCCTATGTTAAGAAGGGCCTCAGCGGTAAGTAAGTCATTTTTTCTTAAGAAAATGATGACCGGAAGCACCTTTTCTTTCACTAAAGTAAATTTTTTCCGTATTTCAGCCATTATTACCCCTTCTTTTTACCTAAATTATGCGATTTCTGACTAGATGAAATAATTCAATGTCTTTTGAGTAGTAGACCAACTCAAAATGGGTCACTTCAAAGTATTTGGCATGTTCTTCAATAGTTAAGGGTCTATAAAGATGATGATCATACAGGAGTCCATAGTCTAGTACCGTTGGATCGATTAAAACATAAAATTCATGCCACTCCCCGCTGAAATGCAGTTGCCAAATAAAGTCCCTAACAACTTTGAGATTTGTTATGTTGTAATATAGATGCAATTGCTCGCTTTCTATAAATATTTGTGAATTTTCTGAGTCTAACATTGATGTAAACGCAAAGGTATAACGTCTATCAGCTAGTACAATTGAATGGCTATCGAGATTACTTTCCATCCATTCTAATGCGGCATAATCTTGCGAGTCGAGCCAGTTTTGCGTATATGCACCCTGTTCAGGTGTCATAAACGCGCTTGTTGCTCCGATTGGTATCACAAAAATGATAAATATAATGCTGATTACTGCAAGAGTTTTTTGTAACGACAAGTTATCCACTTTGAAGATGTAATATATCCCAATCGCAGCTGAAATACAGAGTGGAAGATACATATACGCAATAAAGCGAAAGATATCGTAGCCTGCTCCTCCTAAAGGCAGGAAAGTAAGTAAACTGAATATTATTAAAAAGACAATTATCCAAATCACAAGAAATACTGACTGCCACGTACGAAAATGTTTTAAAAGATTAAAAAGACCTAGAAATGAAAGAAGAAAGATAAAGACTTTTGGAACGAGTTTAAAAAGTAATTGCATGCTTGTAGCAGTACCAAAATATTGAGCTGCAATTGGGGAAGATATAACTTCAATTATTAGATAAACAAGAATGGCCAAACTCAAGGCCCAAAGAGCAATGATTTTTTTGTCTTGTTCGATTTCCTCTAAAGAATATAAAATAAATTGATTTCTTACTAAGAGAAACAAACAAACTAAAAGTCCAATACATATAACTCCTACTACAATTACCATTATCGGGAATGCAGGAAATACTCTTGTTACTCTTGTAATACGGCTAATCATCTTATCGATCAGTTGATAAAATTCTAAATCAACATTCGTAATCCATAGATACCAGGAACCTGTACTGAAAACAGCGAAAAATAGCGACATAATATTTTGTTTTTGCCAAATTAGCAGGGCTATAGATGTAGGAATTAGAAATAAAATGAAGATTAAAACAGAAAGGCGGTGCGAGAATATCAAAAGAAGGAAGAACACAAATGAAAAACTTGACTTTGTAATTGATTTATTTGAAATACTCTCTGTCCAGCTATATAAAATGAAGCCTATAAAGATAAGACCTAATATTTCTGGCCATGCTTGCCCTGTTGCAAATACAAATCTATCGGCAACGAGTCCCAAGAGAATACCCGTAATTAATGCGATGGGATAACTTTCAGTCAATTTCTGTGTAAAAATAACAAAACTTAGTGTTGCAATTGTGCCAAAAAATATGGGGCTATATTTTGCAATTGAAAGCAAAGATGTACCTAACAACAACTTCAGGTATGCAAGGATTATGTGAAGGGCAAAATTTCCACCATGATATTCCATATCGATGTGCCCACTGTTTATTAACACATCTGTGACTTGAATATGAATCCAGGGATCAAAAGCTGTATTGAGGTTGGGAAAGCGTATGATGTTATACACTCGAACAACAACTGTGGCTAACATAACTAATCCTAGTGCAATATAAATTCCCTTTTGACGTAGTCTCCAACGCGTTCTTCTTACCATGGAAACACCAATTCAATGTCAGTGTGAATTAGACTTTGAGGCCTTTCTTTTCCAGTTCTGCTTCAGCCGTATCAAATTTATCAACGATTTGTTCTTTATCCAGCCCGCTAACCCATTGCAATAAACCTTTAAGCCCCTCTGTTAGTTTTATTTTAGGGGTAAATCCTAGATACTTTTTAGCTAAACTAATATCTGCATAGCAATGCCTTACGTCCCCAATCCTAAATTCATCAGATATAATAGGAGAAAGTTCTGAATTATAAATCCCCAAGATACGCTTGGCTAAGTCTTTAATTGTAATGTATGTACCAGTTCCTATATTATACGTTCTATAATCGGCATTATTGCTTTTTAGGGCAAGTAAATTCGCTCTAGCTATGTCTTTAACATGAATGAAGTCACGTTTCATGTTTCCATCTTCATAAAGAATTGGTTGATTTCCATTTAATATCCTGCTTGAAAAAATGGCAACGACGCCTGTGTAGGGATTTGAAAGCGCTTGTCGAGGGCCATACACATTGAAATATCTAAGGGCAATAGTAGGGATGCCATAGGTCTTCCCAATTAGTAGACACATTTCCTCTTGATGACGTTTTGACATAGCATAAATTGATGTAGGATTAAGAGGTTTATCTTCATCAGTAGGTGCTGGTGCTGCAGTCTTATCACACTTAGGACAACGAAGTTCCCATTCCTTTTTTTTCATTTGTTCGATTGAACGAAGATCTGGAGAAACTGACCCGCAGTCCTCGCAAATATATCGCCCTTCTCCATAGATTGACATAGATGAGGCAACTACCAATTTTTTGACATTATGGTCTTTATTAACTAGCACATCAAGGAGATTAGCTGTTCCTAAGGTATTTGAGTGAATATATTTTGATACTTGATACATTGACTGCCCTACGCCTACTGCAGCTGCCTGATGAAATATTACGTCTACTTCGCTGATTGTCTCAACAAGGTCTTCTTTAACTCTCATATCATTTTTTCGAAATTGTGCTGTAGTATTGAGGTATTTAGGAAGTGGTTGTTTTGATCCGTGAACCTGAGGCTCAAGATTATCAAATATAATTACATTGTAGTCTTCATCGATTAATAAATCAACAATATATGACCCAATAAAGCCGGCTCCACCGGTAACCAGAATATTTTCTATTCCTAGAGGCATATTAATCATCCTTATTAAAAAACGTAGAATTAGAGTAACAAATCAAATATTCTTTTAATAACCTTTTTCTCTCACTGAGGCTCACTTTCGTATAAAAAATCGAGAAATATAAACCCTTAAGTAATCAATTGAAAGTCGATATCTAAAGAAGCTTTGGCTAAATTGATTTCTTTCTTCATTTGAACAGGTTCTTTTGTAACTTCGGCTATTATGCCTGCTAATGCGCTACACAATGGACAACTAATCTTTTTGCAATCATAATTACTCTTTGATACTTCTTCACATACTGACACGAATCTATTACCTTCTATCTTTACAGAGAAACTATTCTCATCCTGACTTATGGTTACTAGATCAGCTATTTCGAGCCCTTCTGTAATAAGAGGCGGTAAATAATCACAAAGAAAATCGATAGACATTTTACTGAAATCTGTTGCAAGTTCTTCTTCCATGAGCTCAATTAAATTATCACCCATAGATGGCAAGAGAAGCCCTTTGCCAGGAAGTATTAACCTATTTTCAGTATCTGGATTTGGTATTTCCTTTTCATCCTGTTTAAAGGGTAAAAACACCATTCCCTTTTCGCCTTCCTTCTTTGGAGGCAGAAAAATTTCAGAACCTTTCACATCAAACTGTTTATTTATAGCATAAATCACTTTCATCGGTGAAAAAATAGCTTTTCCCACAACGTCTCCCTTAATCGAATCTCCAACCCTGGAAAAAAGGAGTGAAAATCCAGTAAAGAAGAGCATAATACCGATTATTTCTAAAACGGGATTCCAGGCTTCAAAGGCATAGATCATGGTTAGGAGAGCGCCAGTAACAAGGACTGCGCCACCAACTCTTGTTAAAGGTAGTCTTGAGCGCCATATTTTCTTGATTAAGGTTGCTTTTTCCTTTCTATACCTCTCTTCTATTCTACGCCTCTCTTCCATTACTTTGAGCGTCTTTTCATCATAGAAAGTGCGTTTTGTTTCTTTTTCTGTCATTATTCTAGCCCGTTAATTCGTTGATCCTATTTCTTATTTTTTATCGTATTAGAATTTCAACTTTGTGGCTCATACACTTCTAAATTCATATCGATACTCATTTCCAGTTTTTCGCGCGCGAACACATCGCGGACCTATTATTTTTTAAAGATGAAATATTAAGAGAACAAAAATATAATATGCGTTTATTCTGGTCTATGCCCATCTATTTTCATTATCATTCATCAATACGATACGCTTGCCTTATAAAAACCTTGATGCAACGATATGCCTTACAATTCATGGTGTAAATAATGGGTGCTCAAAAGATTTGGTTTGATATTGGTACACCTTTTAACTGTAATCTCGCTGATGCAATCATCAAACACCTAGGCGGTTTTTCTGAGACTCTCATTACTTGTCGAGATCATGATCATATAATTGAGATTTTATCAGCTAAAAAGATGGATTTTGTTCCAATCGGAAAACATGGAGGAAAAAGTCTAAAGGGTAAACTCAAGGCGTACGCTGAACGTGTTACATTGTTAGCTGATGTTGTTGAAAAAGAAAAACCTGATCTTTTAATCACAGAACGTGATCCAAGTGCTGTAAGAACGGCATTTGGATTTGGCACTCCTGCATGGACCGTTTTTTATGATGAACGGGAATATTGGACCAATTGGATGGTATTCCCACTTTCCAATAGAATTTTTGTACCACATTTTTATGATCCTCCTGAGCTCGTGCAAAATGGTGTAACTCTTAACAGGGTAACATGGTTTAATGGTTTCCATACTGCATTTCTAAAAGATACGTGGCCTCAACTCAATGCTAAGAACAACTCTTCGCAAGATAAGCTACGGATTCTCATACGACCCGAATTTGAGTTTGCAACATTCTTTAACACCGAAAAAATCCCCATACTTGAACAGGTTGTCAGTCTTCTTATAGAGAACAATTATGACGCTGAACTCGTAGTGTTCCCAAGAACTGAATCGCAACAAGAACTGTTCTCTAAGTATCCCGCTGTTACATTTATTGAAGAAAATACTATGGATTGTCCTGTAATTAACGTAGACTTAGTGATCGGTGCAGCGGAGACCATGTTAATGGAAGCCTTTGTCCTTTTGAAACCAGCGATCTCCTGTGTGTATTGGGAACAATCTAAGCCAGTGCAATATCTGCTACAATATATTGATCACAGCACCGATCCGAAAGAAGTCGTACAACTCGCTGATAAGTATTTCGATAAGGAAGAACGCGAGAAGTTCAGCCATAGAGCGAAAGAAGTTGTGGATAAGATGGATAATTTGGGGCTTCTGATTGCAGAAGAAGTGAAAAAACTTTTTTCATAATGTCTTCATCTTTTTCAAAACATTAAAACAGAAAATTCTCGCAGATAGTCTTTTTGTGAAAAACAAAAAGAAGGATGTAAAAACGCTTTATAAGCGTTTTAAAAGAATTTTTTCAACAAGTCCTTGAACTGCGATGGTTTGTGCTCTTTTTGTTGATCTACTAACGTTCCTCTTTGAAGAGGTACAAAGTCATCCTTTAGAATTGGCCTTTTAAAAAGGTAAAGAACTCCAATAGGAATTTGTGCACCCCATTCTTGGGACTTTTGAAACGCAGCCAACTTGTCTGTAGGATCGTAGTCATCACCCAGTTTGTAAACTCGTTCACGATACCATTGATACGTATTCAGTTTGTTCCAAGTAACACAGGGTTGTAGAATATCTACAAATGCAAATCCTTTGTGTGTAATCGCCTTTTTCAAGATGTCTTTTGTAAAGTCTAAATCGCCGGCAAAAACTCTTGCGACGAAAGAACAATCAAGTGAGATTGCTACTGCCAAAGGATTCATTGGAGGTATTTTAATGCCGACAGGTTCATCTTTCGTTTTCATTCCATAATCAGTCGTTGGGGACGCCTGTCCTTTTGTAAGGCCATAAATTTGGTTATTTGTGACTATGTATGCCATATTCGGGTTTCGTCGTACCGCATTAATCCAATGATTACCACCTTCGCCGTAACCATCGCCGTCTCCGCCTATTCCAATAACAACTAATTCGTGATTTGCGAGGCTTAATCCTGTAGCTGCTGGCAGTATTCGGCCATGAAGTTCGTTGTATTCGTTAACTCTAAGATAATGGGGTAACTTGGAACTTTGACCTATTCCAGAAACCATTGCAACTTGCCACGGCTCTAGGTTTAGTTCAACAAGTGCCTGTTTTAGAGCTTCAAGGATAGGAAAGTTTCCACACCCTGGACACCAAGCAACA